>JAJRUJ010000097.1 GCA_024277855.1 Candidatus Zixiibacteriota bacterium | reverse complement strand
CCCACCCGTACGAGGCCGTCATTAATCGACTCACGCACAACCGGCAAGACTGACTCCGGCACACGCAAATCGGCGGAAATGCGGGCTCCGGCCAATATTCCGTAGAGCAGCAAAAACCCGGCTTCGGCGTTACCACAATCCAGCGGGGAATCCGGCGTCACCGGCCGGTTGTCACCGATACCGTCGATTTCAACGACTGTCCCATTACGATCGACATCCGCACCCAACTGCAGGAGACAGGCCAACAACTCGTCAGTCCGGACTGTATCCGGCCAATTGTTCAGCGTCGATTTTCCGGCAACGAGCAACGAGAATACAGCCGCCCGTTGCGCGATGTCGGTATCGGGGGGAAGTTGAATCCGGCCCGTTATCTTCCGGCTTGGCTTCACGATGAGATTCATGGCAGTTTATACTCAGAAACAGGGTGGCGGAAATTGCTCACATGCGCCCGGGCGCCTGCAATCCCAACAGGTACAGACCGTCTTTGATTACTTCGCGCACCGCCGCCGAGAGACAAACCCGGGCCTCGGTCACCACGGTGTCTTCGGTGATGATTCGCACTCGATGGTAATAACTGCTGTAAAGATCGACGAGGTCCGTCAAATAGGCGGCCAGCATCGCCGGCTCGCAGTTTTCGGCCACACTTTGCACACGGCGCGGATAATCGGCGAGCATTACTGCCAAACGGGCCTCTTCCGGTTCGCTCAGACGGGAAAAATCGACAGCAGCGGATACCGGTTTCCCATATTTACGCAGCAACGAACATAACCGGGCGTGATTGTATTGCAAAAACGGCCCGGTATGTCCATCAAAATTGAGTACTTCCTCGAAAGTAAACATAATGTCTTTGTTCCGCCGAACCCCGATTTGCGAAAAAATAACCGCCCCCACACCGATCATCTCGGCGACCCGGTCAATCTCCGGCAATTCGGGGTTTTTCTCGCGGATGATTTCGCCGCTGCGCTGGACGGCCTGTTCGATGACCTCATCAAGAAAAACGATTGTCCCCCGCCGCGTCGACATCATCTCTTTGCCGAATTTCACCCAGCCAAATTCGACATGCTCCATCCGGTCGGCCCAGTCATATCCCATTTTTTTCAAAGCCGCGAAGAGCTGACGAAAATAAAGCGACTGGGCCGAGCCGACAATATACAATGCGCGGTCGAAGCCATAGGTTGCCTGCCGATACTCGGCAGCGGCCAGATCGCGGGTCGCATACAGCGAGGCGTCATCGGCCCGCCGCACCATCAACGGCGTCAACTTATCATCGTCGAATTCGATAATAAGCGCATTTTCCGACTCGACAGCGACTTTTGTCTCCTGTAACCGGGAGATCAACGGCGCAAGCTTATCGTTATAGAAACTTTCCCCGGCGTCCGAGTCGAACGTCACCCCCAGCCGGTCGTACATCCGGCCGAATTCCTGCATCGACAGGTCACGGAAACGCTGCCAGAGGGCGAGATTCTCCGGGTCCCCTTCTTCGAGTTTCTTAAATTCGGTGCGTCCATAGTCTTCGAGTGAAGGGTCACTTTCGGCTTCTTTATGGAATTTCACATACAAATCGTAAAGCGCCGCGATCGGCTTCTCTTCGAGATCGGCCGCGTTACCCCAGGTGCGATAGGCATAAATCAATTTCCCGAACTGGGTGCCCCAGTCACCAATATGGTTGATCGCAATCGGTCGATAGCCTAACTTTTGCAGCACACGATAGAGACTATTGCCGATGACCGTTGAGCGGAGATGCCCTACCCCGAACGGCTTGGCAATATTCGGATGAGAATAATCCATCACCACGGTTCTGCCGGCGCCCGCAGTCGATGCGGCGTATGTGTCTTTTTTATCGAGGATGAGAGGGAGGACCTCGGCGGCAATAGTCCCGGGCAACTCCCAGAAATTCACAAAACCGCCAACGGCTTTGATTTCCCGGATGACCGGCGGCCGCTCGATTTGTTCACAAACTTTTTCGGCGATGACCGGCGGGGACAGCTTTACCTTTCCGGCAAATTGGAAAAGCGGGATTGCAAATTGCCCAAACCCCGGTTTCTGGGGCTGTTGAATCAGCCGGGCAATCTCATTACTGCCGACCTCCACCCCGATTTTCCGGAGCGCGCTTGCCGTCGCGTCGGCGATGGCTTCGATAATAGCAATCATAGGAAAGTTTTGGCCTGCGCCGTGAATGTCTTTTGTATCGGCGTCTCAATAGAAATGTATAATGTATGTTGTTTGTCTGCCCCCGGCCGCGAATTGCCGCAGAATTTAACTCAGCTCGAATTTCTCTCCGGCATCGGCGCACTTTTTTTACTCCGGCCGGCACCGCCGTCACGATTGACCTCGTACTCAGCTTCGCGGACAGCTCGGATGAACTCGCGCACCAGGTCACGATCCTTGCGATAATTTGTCCCTTCGACTACCGCGGCCACGTCGACTGCATACGGCCGATATTCTTTGATCAATTTTCCAACATTTTCCGCGGTCAAGCCGCCGGAGACATAAATCCGTCCCCACTGTTCTTCGTCGTTCTCGGGCAAACGGGACCAGTCGAACGGCTCTCCGATGCCCCCCGGCAGTTCCTCAGTACCGGTATCAAACATATAATCGTAGCCGAAATCCCAGGGCCGCTCCTCCGGAACTTTATCTTCATTCATCCCCACCACCCGGATCAGCCGCGCACGCCGGGAGAGCGAACGCCATTTACCCTCGGGTGGTTCACCACAAATTTGCGCCCCGGTCAATCCCGACCGCCGCATTGTTTTCTCCACATCCGACACTCCGGCATCGTAAAAGATCCCGATTTTGGCGGTCATCGGTGAAAGGACGCGGGAGATTTCCCCGATACGGGCCACCGGCACTACCCGGGGGGATTGCGCCCAAAACACGAACCCAAGAGCATCGGCCCCCTCGGCCTCAGCCATTCGCGCGTCAATGACGTTGGTTATACCGCAAATCTTTACCCGCACGCGATACATGGGTTTCCTCCTCTGCTGCCGTAACAGGCCGGCCCCGGTTGGATGTTACAATACAGATATTCCCCGGCATTGGCTGAGTCAAGTCATCTTTGGGTTCACTACGGGCTTTTCATGGCCACACCGGGATTTGCGCGAAAAACAGAGACTTCACCGAATTACTGTGCCGAGCGACGGCCGACACCAACATATCGGAAACCGGCCGCAGCCATCCTCGTCAGATTGAGCATATTTCGCGCATCCAGCAGGATCGGATTTTTCATTTTTTCGGCAATCTGCTCCCAGGGCAGGTCATGGAATTGCGGCCATTCAGTGGCAACAATCAATAAGTCCCGTCCCGGACAATCGGTAACCGGGCTGTCGGACAACTGGAAGACCCGGTCAGACCCCACATCGGTCGGCCGATATTCCGGATCGTAACAAATCAGATCGGCGCCCCGCTGGGCGAGCAAAAACGCCAGTTCCATTGCCGGTGAACCGCGAACATCATCGGTATCGGGCTTATATGTCAACCCGAGTTGGATAATTTTTTTGCCTCGTAAACCACCGCAGATTTCATCAGCTAACATGGCAACCTGTTCGACCTGTCGGCGATTAGCCGCCAGCGCGGCTTCGAGTACCGTCTGCCGCGCATCGGCCTCATGTCCGGTTTTGATAAGGGCGGCCAGGTCTTTGGGAAAACATGACCCGCCAAAGCCCAGGCCGGCGTTGAGAAATTTTCGGCCGATCCGGGGGTCGCTACCGACACCGGTTTGAACGAGATCATAATCGGCCCCGAGTTTACCACAGAGGTTGGCCAATTCGTTGGCAAACGAAATCTTCGCCGCAAGGAACGAATTGGCCGCATGCTTGATCAATTCGGCTTCCACCGGAGCACAGGGAAGGAATTTCTCTTCCGGGAGAATAAACGGCGTATACACCTGTTTCACCGATTTTAAGGCCGATGTTGAATACGTGCCGATCACGACTCGATCCGGTTTGAGAAAATCGTCTACCGCCGATCCCTGCCGCAAAAATTCCGGCACCGCCGCCACCGGTGGATCATTGGGCCATTTGCCCCGAAAACGGTCGATCAGCTCATCGGTCGTCCCAACCGGTACTGTCGATTTGAGCACAAGCACCGCGTCTATTGAGGCCAAAGGCACGACCTGCCCGGCCGCCGCCCAAAACTCACTCAGGTTCGGACCATCACCGTTGGCCGCCGGGGTACCGACGGCCAGGAAAATAATTTCCGCGTCGGTGAGGCATCGATCCAACTCGTCGTGTACAGCAAGTCGGCCGGAGCGCAGGCCCTCGGCAAGCAAATCATTCAATCGTGGTTCATAAAACGGACTCCGCCCTTCACGGATAACCGCCAATTTATCACTCTCAATATCATGACCGATAACCGTATGGCCCCGTTCGGCAAACACCGCGGCGGCCACCAGTCCGGTATGGCCAAGTCCGACTACTGCAATTTTCACCTTTCCTCCCGGTGTTCCAACTGTGCGAATAAACTCCGATCCGACCGGAAGGTCAATACCCAACTCCCAGATATCCCTTGCCCATATAGGGGAAGGCGGGTAGTTTAGACACGATTGACGGCGCGGCGGCCGGGGGGATAGGTTATGTCCGAATCGTATAAGCTCCGCTCAGACCTGATTATCAAGCCTCAGGGAGATGGTGAGCGGGCTGTTTATGTCGTCAAAGACCCGGTGACCGGCCGGTTTTTCCAGCTTCGACCTCCGGAGTATTTTCTGATCAGCCAAATGGACGGCCGGACATCTATCACCGAAGTGGAACAGCGGTTTAAATCGAAGTTCGGGATACATCTACCACAGGGTGCGGCCCAGGGATTCTTCCGGAAAATGCAACGGCTTTGCCTTTTTGAAGGCGTCTACGCTGAGGCGGCCCTGGCGGGGCAAAAACGGCAGGCCGGACGAGGCGGACCATTGTCCCGGTTATTGACCTGGCCGATCGCATCATTCAATCCCGATCACCTGATCGGTCGGCTCGAACGACGGACCCGCTGGCTGTTCACCCCCGAGGTGATTGTTCTCTCATTCCTGGTGATTGGCCTTTCCCTGACTATTGCTGTGGCCAATCATGCGACATTTTTCCTGCGGATCTCGCAGATATTCCAGGTCGGTTCGATCATCGGCATCCTCGGCGCAGTTTTCGTCATCGCCGTATTCCATGAATTCGCCCACGCGGTCGCGTTGAAACGGTACGGCGGCTCGGTCGGACAGATGGGTTTTATGCTCTTGTATTTTCAACCCTGTGTTTATTGTAACCTTTCGGACGCCTATCTTTTGCACGACAGAAAGCAGAAGGCCACGGTTATGTTGGCCGGTCTTTTTGTCCAGATGCTGGTCACAGCGGCGGCCATCCTTGTCTGGCGGATCACCGACCTTGGCACCGTGATCAATCGCTTTTCCTTCCTGGTCGCCGCGGTTTCCCTGGCGGTTGCACTGTTCAACTTAAATCCGCTGATCAAACTCGATGGGTATTACCTGCTGGCCGATCTGCTTGGCCTGCCCAACTTACGGTCACGCGCATTTGGTTATCTCCGCCGACGGTTACGCGCCTGGGCCACCGGCCGGGATGAATCAGTTGCCGATGATCGGCATGGTCGTATTTTTGCCTGGTATGGAGTAATTGCGCTCGCCTATTCCGGATTTTTGCTGGCTTTCATCGGGTATTTACTGACATCTTTCCTGGCGACCCGGTTCGGCTGGGCCGGTCCCCTGATTCTCTGGGGGACAATTGCTGTTTTGCTGGCCCGGCCGTTGTGGCGCACAAAGACCGGAGACCAGGCCGAGAAACTACCGGCTTCACCACCATCTCCCCCGGACGGGACAATGAACGAAAAATCACAATCTGACGAGAAGAAAAAACTGCCCCGACGACCGATCATCTTCTGGGGTACGATCGGCCTGCTGTTGATTGCGTCGTTTTTCATCCATGCCGAACGCCGGGTCGGTTCGGAGTGCCGCGTTGAGCCGTCGGCGTTTTTTGCTATCACGAACCCGGAAGCCGGGATCATCGAAGCCGAGTTTTTTGCCATCGGGACTACCGAAATCCGCCGACGGACATCGTTGCAGTTGGCCTCCGCCGATTTCTCAGCCGTGGAAATCAGCCCGCGATTTGGGGAAGGTGAAACTGTCTATGCCGGCGATACTGTGCTGGTGATCTCCTCAAATCGGTATGCAAACCGACTCGCGAGCACTCAGGCACAACTCCAAAAAGCCCATGCAGAGTTGAACTTACTCTTTGCCGGCCCAAAAGAAGAAGAACAGCGACAGTTACTCGCCGAGTTGCGACAGGTCGAAGCTCAATTAAGAAACGATGAATCTGAGTCTGCCCGCGCCGGGCAGATGCATGAACGAAAACTCATCTCCGATGAAAAATATGAATTGATGCGAACCCAGGTAGCGGTCTCACGCGAGGGCAAGGTCGCCAAGGAAAGCGAATTATCCCTGCTGATCTCCGGCCCCAAGATTGAAGAGATTGCGGTCAAAGAAGCCGAGATCGCCGAACTCGAAGCCAACGTCGAATACTATCGTTCGCAGATCGCCGCCTCGGTGTTTGTCGCGCCGTTTACCGGGCGGGTTTCGCAGGTACGGAGCGGGAAGCGGGTTTTTACCATGGTCCGCACCGATACCCTCCGGGTGGTCATACCAGTCTCTGAGGACGATATCGGCGATGTATATGTCGGCGCGCCGGTCCGACTAAAAGTCCGCGCTTTCCCGCACGAAGAATTCGACGGCCGGGTAGCCCGGCTGGCAGTCGCGGCAGACAATACGGGCGCCAACAGCCAATATGAAGTCCTGACGATAATTCCCAATCCCGCTGAACGCCTCCTGCCCGGGATGACCGGATATGCCAAGATCTCCTGCGGCGACCGCCGGGTAGCCAGTTTGGCATTTCGCCGCGTGGTTTATTTCTTCCGTGTCGAATTCTGGTCATGGTGGTGATAATCGCGCGACTTGTCATTTTCCAAATATCAATTAATCCAGCTCTTTCACGTGGCTTTCTAATAATATGTAATAGTGATTGTTACACGAGTCACGTCATTTACAGATATCGGCGTAGGGGATTGTGCAACCGGGGATTCACCTTGACTTTAGGGCTGGTTTTCTTCATAATGTATGTGTGAGTTCGGGGGTAAAAAAAATAGACGCCGCAAAAGAAAATCCACAATTCGGATATGATGAATCATTTTTCTCGCCTGCGGCCTTTGCCCTTGAGAGTTCGATAATCCGTGACATCCTGAAGTACTCGTCTCAACCCGGAGTAATCTCCTTTGCCGGCGGTCTGCCGGCGCCGGAGATGTTCCCGGTCGAACAGATCAAAGCGGCCGCCGATCACGTACTGGTGCAATACGGGACACTTGCGCTCCAATACGGGCTGTCCCGGGGGTATCTCCCCTTACGCGAATTCCTTGCCGACTGGATTGCACAGCGGGGAGGCGACGGTATTTCGCCGGAAGACATCATTGTTACGGCCGGTTCCCAGCAAGGGCTGGACATGGTTGGTCGCGCTTTCCTCACCCCGGGACGGTATGTCCTGTGTTCGCGGCCGACATATCTTGGCGCCCTACAGGCATTCAACTACTACCAGGCAAAGTATGCGACTGTCGAGATCGACGAAAACGGGATGAAAGTCGACGACCTTGAAGCCAAAATTAAACAATACAACCCCGCGTTCATTTATGTCGTCCCTAATTTCCAGAATCCGGCGGGAGTAACTCTCACCGAGGAGCGCCGGTACAAACTGGTCGACCTGGCCCATCGTTATCATGTCCCGATCGTCGATGACAACCCATACGGCGAACTGCGCTATTCGGGCAGTGACCAGGTTTCGCTGAAGAAAATCGGCGGTGACGCCGTCATTCAACTGGGGACCTTCTCCAAGATTATTTCGCCCGGCTTGCGAATCGGCTGGACCGTCGGACCATCCGAGGTGATGGACGTTCTCGAACGGGTTAAACAATCGACCGACCTGCACACCAACCAGTTCGCGCAGTATGTCGTCCATGAATATGTGCTCGGCGGCGAGCTGGAACGCCATATCAAACGATTGATTAAATCTTACAAAGAACGTCGGGATACAATGCTCAAGGGAATGGCCGAGTTCTTCCCGGATACGGTCGTCTGGACCAAGCCCGAGGGCGGCCTCTTCCTCTGGGTAATCCTCCCCGACGGGGTGGTGGGTAAAGATTTATTCATGCAAGCCATCGAAGAAAAAGTCGCTTTTGTTCCGGGCAAACCGTTCGATCCGACCGGAACGATGGAAAATACGATGCGGCTCAATTTTTCCAACGCAAGTGTCGAGATGATCCGCGAGGGGATTAAACGGCTGGGCCGCGTGTTCCAGCAACTTTAATCTATTGTCGAAATCCTCATTGTGTCGTTGTTTGTCCTTGTCCCGCTGCTATGCGGGCTTTTTTTTGGCTGGTGGACAAAGATGCGATCAGGAGTCAACTAATGAAAAAAATGCTTTTCACAAAAATGCATGGCGCCGGCAACGATTTTATTATGGTTGTCGATACGGCAGGCCGCGACCGAACGTTTTGGACAAAAACACGTGTGCGGGCGCTCTGTGATCGCCGGACCGGTATCGGCGGCGACGGCCTGATCGTCCTTTCGTCCCTGCGCGGCAAGGGACATTATAACTTTTCCATTTATAATGCCGATGGTTCGGCGGCAGAAACCTGTGTCAACGGCTTGCGCTGCGCGACATTACTCCTGGGTACGCCGGGTAAAAAGTTACTTTTTAAAACTCGGGCCGGACTGGTCGAAACGTCAATCCTAAAGAAGAAAAACAACGCAGCTTCCGTCCAGGTCGTTCTTGGCTCTCCCCTTTATGCCGCCGAACCACTGCCGCCGCTGGGCAAAGGGAAAAATCGGCTGCCGCTGGTCGCCATCAATGTCGGGAATCCGCATGTCGTGGCCCGGGTGGCCGATTTCAATTTCGACTGGTCACAAACGGCAATGATGGCCCAACAACGCTCGCCTTTCTCCCGAGGAACCAACGTTGAGTTCATGCGAATCGTTTCCCGCAGAAAGATCGAATTGCGGATTTACGAACGCGGGGTCGGTCCGACCCTCTCCTCAGGCAGCGGAGCAACGGCCGCCGTCCTGGCCGGGATGCGGGAAGACCTATTGGATAACGCAGTTGACGTGGTCATGCCCGGTGGTCGAGTGAAGATCAAGTATGATCCTCGTCTCGATCGTTTGTTGATGATCGGCCCGGCGGTCACAATATATTCGGGCGAAATCCGCCTGTCATAATTGTATCCACTCCGAATGGTACTATTATCATCAATGGAAAAATCCAACTCGTCCTTAAAGAATTCGCCTCCGGCCACTCAAGTTAATGGACTCTCCGGCCGGTGGCGCAAAATGATTACACCCTATCTCGGAATTAGTCGTCCCGTCCGCTGGTATCTCTGCGGTTCGTTTTTCCTCGGAATGAGCTGGGCCACTTTTGCCCTGCTATTGAATTTGTATTTTCGTGAATTGGGACACACGGAATCGTTCATTGGGCGCATCTGGTCCTTCCAGTCGATCGGGATAATTATCATGACTTTCCCGGCGGCGGCCCTGATCAGCCGTTATTCCGCGCGCTGGTTGATTGTGTGCTCGGCACTGCTGGCGGCCCTCGGGTATGCCTTGCTGGCGGTGGCCGATATTGCCCTGGTGATGATGTGTGCGTCGCTGGGTATCGGTCTGATGGTCGCCATCCCCCGCGTGACCTCGGCGCCGTTTTTCATGGACCATACCGGTGCGGCGGAACGGTCGCATGTCTTTTCACTCCAGTTTGCCACCTCACTTGGCGCCGGCCTGTTCGCCTATTTCGGCGGCGGCTGGTTACATCAGCAACTGGCAGTTATCTTTAATTCGAAATTGATCGCTTACCGCATTTTGCTCCTGGCCGGGGCCGGTTCGGCCCTGACCGGCGCCCTGGTCTATCTTGGCATCCCGGGCGGCATTGTTGTCAAACAGAACAGAACGCGCCTTTCACGCTGGCAACGGGTAAAGACTAAAGGACCGCTGCTGTTTCGATTGACCTTTCCGTTTTTCGTGATTGGATTGGGAGCGGGCCTGATTATCCCGTTTTTGAATCTCTACTTTCGTGACCGTTTCGGTATGGAACCGTTGGCGATCGGTTTTTACTACGGCCTGGTTCAATCATCAATGTTACTCGGTGTCCTGTTCGGCCCCTATCTTGCGCGACGGATCGGCATGATCCGGACGGTCGTCTATACCGAACTGGTTTCTTTGCCGTTTATGGTCTTGCTGGCCTATTCGACTAACCTTCATCTGGCCGTCGGCGCATTTGTCATTCGCGGGGCCTTGATGAACATGGGCATTCCCATCGCGACAAACTACGCAATGGAACGGGTCGGCCGTGAAGATCGGGCAATTGCGAACGGTCTGGGGATGATGGCCTGGTCGACATCGTGGGCATTGGCCACCTGGATCGGCGGCGCCTTGATCGAACATATCGGGTATACTGAACCGTTGTTGATTGCGGGTGGGTTGTATCTCATCGCCGCAATTCTATATTACTGGTTCTTCCACAATGAGGAAATTTACGCCGGCAGTGATACCGCCCCCCCGCAAGGGCGGCTGAGCAAGGTGTAAAAAGATCACGATAAGACGTAATTGCGCCTATTCTTCGTCGCTAAGGTTTTCCACTAACTTGCGGTTGTAGAATGCCGTCCCATCCTGTCGCAGGAGCATGCCGACCAGTTTACCACTGGGGCCTCGTTCGATAACCGGGAGGAACGCAACATCCCGCATCCCGAATTCAGTCATCGCGACATCCAGTTTATCGTCCGGATGCACGGTCGGCGGATTGGAATGGGCGATATCCGAGGCAATGATGAGCGTATCGGTTTCCGAGCGAGTCAAAAATTGCCGAATATCCTGAAACGAAAGAGTACCGACCAAGCCGCCGTCACCATCGACCACGGGGAAATTGTACTGCGCCCCCTCTTCCATCCGGTGAAGTATTTCGTTTAGTGTAAGATACTGTGGAATCACGTCGAAATCCGTTTGCATAACTTCGGAAACGGTGTGCCGGGCAATGACATTAATATCCCGGCCACTAAATAGCCGGATCCCCTGCCGGACCAGTTTCCAGGTATAAATCGAATCAGCGGATAACCGCCGGGATACCAGCGTGCCAAAAACACAAGCCAGCATCAACGGCAGGATAATCCGGTAATCCTGAGTCATCTCGAAGATGATAAGGAAGGCCGTCATCGTCGCGTGTGTCGTTCCGGCTACCACGGCCGCCATTCCGACCAGGGCGTATGCCCCGGGAATGGCGGTCACCCCGGGAAAAAGGTAATGGACAAATTCGCCAAATACGGCGCCGGTCGCCGCCCCCATAAATAACGACGGCGCAAAAATCCCACCCGAATTCCCCGAACCGAGGGTCAGGTTTGTCGCGAGGATCTTGGCCACCACCAAAATGGCCAGCAGCCAGATAGCCAATTGCCCTTTCAGCGCCGCGGTAATCACCTCATATCCGCCGGAGAAAATTTGCGGGAAAAACAACCCGATACAACCCAGCAGCAACCCGCCGATGACCGGCTTGGTCCAACCCTGGATCTTGAGGTTATCGAAAATATCCTCGGTCTTGTACAGACTCCAGGTGAAACTATACGCTACGACCCCGCCCACGATACCGAGGAGGACATACAGAGGCACTTCCCAAGCCGAGACCAACTGGTAAGCCGGCACCTCGAATGCCGGATGGTTGCCGGCGAAAGTGCGCGTGACAATTGAAGCAAAAACTGCCGAAACCACCACCGGGCTGAATGTCTTGATTGCAAAATCGCCAAGGATGATCTCCAGTGAGAACATCACACCGGCAATCGGAGCATTAAAAATCGCCGAAATCCCGGCCGCGGCCCCACATCCCACAAGAATCTTTACCTGGTTGGCCGACATCTTGAGTGCCTGACCGAAAGTCGAACCGATCGCCGAGCCGATCTGGACAATTGGCCCTTCCCGTCCCGCCGAGCCACCCGATCCCAGGCAGATTGCCGACGCCACCGCCTTGGCCACCGCTACCCGGGGGCGGATTAACCCGCCTTTAAGCGCCACCGCCGCCATTACCTCCGGAACGCCGTGCCCCTTGGTCTCCTGGGCATAATTGTAAACAATCGGTCCGACAATCGCTCCGCCGACCGCCGGGATCAGGATAATCCAGAGGTCCCAGCCAAACGGACGGAAACCACCCAGGATGGATTGCGAATAGCCAAAGAAAAACTCAGTTGCCTGATCAACAAGAAAACTGAAAGCCAATGCGCCCAGACCAGTACCCAGTCCCACCGCCGACGCCAACAGAATCAGAATCGTCGTCTCGGAAATGTGGCGGCCGGTGAAATAATCGCGGACATGACGGAGCATCTTGGACATCATCTTACAACCAGATCCCGGTTATTGCTTCACGCGAACTCCGTCAACGACTCGTCAACGGAGACAGGTTTGCAACAATAGATCATCTCCTCTCAATATGGTAGGAATTTATGCTGATACAATGTCAAATCTTCACCGGGGGAATTCAAACTGCGGATAGTTGGTCTGATTTACAGAAGGAGATCTTGTGGAACCTCTTTTTTGAAATCCATTTTGCCCTTGAATTCACGGATTTCCTGGATTTCCAGCGACATCGTCAACACCCGTTTTTTTGATTCATCCTCCAGCATGGTGCGGGCCAGAATACCCCAGGGGGCAAAAATGCCCGAACGTCCCTGGAGAGGGTGACCAAACAGGCTGCCGACACCGCCGCTTTTGACCACATAGGCATTGGCCAACTGCGCTCCCCGGACAAAAATCCGGGCATCGCGCGCCTGTTTGTCGAACACCGTGTCTTGCGGCCGGAACGGACTGGTTGTGGGGACGAATATCACCTCCGCACCCAGGCGGCCCAACTCCTTAAACGATTGGAGGTTAAGGGCGTCAGCACAAATCAGAATGCCGATCCGCACACCGCCAATCACAAATACTCGATAGTCAGTCCCCGGCCCGATCCCCCGCTCCGGCTCATGGCCATAGAGATTGACCTTATCATATTCTCCCACGAATTCACCGTGGGAGTAGACAATCGACGTGTTACGCAATCCCCCGCCCCGAGGCAGTACGATTGAACCACCGACAATGGTCGTGTGCAATTCGCGGGAAAGCTCTGCGATTTGCGCGACATATTCTGTGGAATGTTCCGCCGCCTCGGCAAATGACGAACAATCCGGATTGACGAAGAAATACTCCGGCAGACAGACAAAATCCGGACGACGACGCAAAGGGAAGAGTTTGTCTTCCAGTGAAACCACCCCCCCGAGGGGGTATTGCAGCGCACATACTTTGATAATCATCGTGGTGTCTTCCATTCCCCCGAAACCCGATACATTTTATACTATCGGGCTGTGTCAATAAGAATGAGACAGATTTCGCATTTTGTTAAGCTACTTTTCTTTCCGCCTTTGGCTTGTTAATCCATACCTCTCCCGGCAGTTCCGGCGGTGATGGCCTCCCGCGTACAAAACGCTGCGGATGCTGCT
>JAJRUJ010000096.1 GCA_024277855.1 Candidatus Zixiibacteriota bacterium | reverse complement strand
GGCGGCACACCAGGTGGTCAAGTATGATTTCCTGTCTCGTATGCTGTGATGTAAATTTTATTCTCTCTTGTGTAATCAACAGGTGAAACTCATCAGCCGACACCGAATCGGATTTGATGTTCCGCTTAACCCGAGTACGGTTTCTCCGCCAATTTTTGTTTCAGATAGTCGAGCACGGCAATCGCCGTCGGGTCCACATCATTGAGCGCCGCCAGATAATAGCTGGCCCAGTCACCCAGTTGAATCAGACTGAAAATGCGCTGTAGTTTATTATCACCGGTCGCCTGTACGGTTTCGACTTTCACTCGCTTTTGTGAAAACACCTCACGCGTAATGGAGAACCGCTCGGCAATTCGGGGATGATCGTCCGCACTCGCCAACAAGACGACGACAAAATGCTCCTTTGACCCCGCAGGCAGCCCCCAGCCAACGATTTGGTTATGGTTAAACTCCGGAACCTCCCCGGCGAAGGCGAGGTTCTCAGCGTTTTCACAAAATTGCCCCTTCCACCGGCGGGCAACCACCGCCATTACTCCGGCCGCGCCATACACAACCGGGACCATCCCGTGCAAGGCAAGCGCGAGTTTTTTGGCCGGGTTATGTTCGGAAGGAATATCCGGGTTTAATTGTTCATCTGCCTTGTTCAGGAAAACCGACAGGGCTTGAAGATCCCACACACCACCATCAACCAATCGTAAACGTCCGAGCACGTTGAGGAGTGCGCCGAATGACCGGCCCAACGCCGCACGCGGCGGCATCCCCCCCGGTAATCCGATGGTTACCCAGCCGTGGGCTGTCGCCTGCTCGGCCAGTCGACCACCGGAAGTAATCGCGACAACAGCGCTTCCCCGTTTTCTTGCCTGTTCGACTGCACTCAGAGTCTCTTCGGTGTTGCCCGAATACGACGAGGCAAAAACCAACGTATCGGACGAAACATAGCCGGGCAGTCGATAATTGCGGATGACCGACAGCGGAATACGCAAAGCATCGCCGAGGTAGGCGCGAGCGAGGTCACCGCCGATGGCCGACCCTCCCATCCCAACCAATACGATATTTTTAAACTCGCGCTCCGACCAATGAGTCCAATCCGCCTCGGTGACCGCGGCCGCACTCTGAGACAGTTGGTCACCCAACCGGGAAATCAGGCCGGCCATGTTTGCCGGATCGACCTTTGCAATTCGCTTCGGATTGTCAAGCAATGGATGGGTCATCTATTATCGCCAATGCCTGAGGTCAGGCTTTCCGATATCGAAAATGATCTCGGTAGTATGAATTGAGTTTTTGTTCCACCTCAGTCGCCGAAGCACAGGCCAGGACCTCTGCGGCCATTCCCCGGGCATCCTGATAAACCAACTTGCGAATGATCGCCTTCGAGCGCGGCACAATACTCGGATGAACCGACAGCTGGGTCACCCCCATCCCGATCAACAGCGGTAATGCCCGCGGCTCCGAGGCAATTTCGCCGCAGATTCCGATTCGGATCGTATGGCGCTGAGCGCATTTGAGCGTCACATTAATCGCCTGGAGTACCGCCGGATGAAAGTGACGGAACAAATGGGCAACCCGTGGATTTCCACGATCCACCGCTGTCGTATACTGGGTGAGGTCGTTGGTCCCGATGGAGAAAAAATCGACCATCCCGGCCAACGAATCGGCGATCCAGACCGAAGCGGGGGTTTCGATCATCACCCCGACCTGAACATCGCCGACCTGCCGGCCGCGTGTACCCAGCTCACGGCGAGCTTCATCCAACAGCATCATCGCCTCACGGACTTCATCGACCGAAATAATCATGGGGAACATCACCCGGATATCGGCATTGACTGCCGCCCGTAATAACGCCCGCAACTGCGCCTTAAACGGGGCCTTTTTCTGCAGGCTGACTCGAATCGCCCGCCAGCCCAACGCCGGGTTTTCTTCAACCGCCGCATGCGGCTCGGCGAAATACTTATCGCCACCCAGATCAAAGGTTCGAATAATCAGCGGACGCGGAGCAAGGGTGCGGGCCACCCGGCGGTAAATCTTGTACTGTTCGTTCTCCGTCGGGAATCGCCCCTGCCGCAAAAACAAGTATTCGGTGCGGTATAATCCCACTCCTCCGGCACCGGCGGCAACCACATTCTCGGCTTCATCAGCCATATCGATGTTTGCATATAAATCAATTTCCCGGCCGTCTGAAGTGACCGCAGCCAGATCCCGCAGGCCTTCATACCGTTTCGACCAGAGCGTGATCGATTCGCGGCGCTTCCGATTGTAAAGATCGAGGGTGACTGTATCGGGATTGAGATAAATCGAGCCGGAGTAACCGTCCACGACCAGCGATGTACCGTTGGGAATTTTTGCCACTGCACCGGTAACCCCGACGATCGCCGGGATATTGAGCGACTTGGCCAGGAGGGTCGTATGTGATGTTTGTCCTCCGGCCTCGGAAATGATCCCAAGGACATTTTCCTTTTTCAGGCCGATGACCTCGCTGGGCGTCAAAATCGAAGCCACCAGGATCGCGGGCTTGTCCAGATCGGACAGGCCCAGGGTCGGCAGCCCAAGAAGTCGATTCAGGACCCGCGTACTTACAGCGTCGATCTCATGACTCATTCGGCGCAGATAAGCGGCAGGCGACGCGGCCAGTTTGGCCAGAGTTTTCCGAACGGCCCGGTCGAAAGCAACTTCGGCGGCAGTATGTTTTTCGGTGATCTCTTTCTCAACCGATGATTCGATTGCTGGGTCGGAGAGAATCAGTATTTGGGCATCGAAAATCTGCGCCAGCGTATTACCGACCATCGAACTGGCCCGCTCTTTTAACCCGATAAGTTCTTCGCGAGTCTCGGCCAGGGCAGCGTGAAAGCGCTCTTTTTCTTCATTTATTTTCGAGGAATCAATCGTCCGCGCCCGCACAAAAGGGGTCCGGGCGACGAAGACAAAAGCCCGACCGACCGCGATTCCCGGTGCGCCGGGGAAACCCTTGAACACCTGGCGACCGGCCGGCGGCGACGGACCGGATGTTGGATTGTTGATCTTCTGCGTCATATGCAGTTATACACTAATTGGCCAACGGACGTGAGCGCTAATTGTCAAAACGCACGGCAAATGCCCTCACCAGAGCAGCCGAACAATCCTGCTCGTCATCACCCCAGACTTTAATCATAATTTGCGCTCCCATTTCGGCGGCCAACATCATAACTCCCATAATACTCTTCCCGTTCACTTCCAGTTCGTCACGGATCAGCCGAACTTCCGAACGGTACTGGCTGGCGGTCTGCACGATCAGAGCCGATGGCCGCGCATGAATCCCCAGCGGATTGGTAACTGTAACTATCTGCTCAACCACGGGCTATGACTGCACTCAATTCCTAGCGTAATTTATAAAACTTCTTCCCTGCCGCCTGACCGGCTACACCGATAAGTTCCAGATCGAGCAGAATGCTTGACAACTCCCCGACCGAAACAGCTAAATTTATGCTCAACTGGTCGATGTGGCAAGGGGATTCACCCAAAACCGAATAGACTTTCTCCTGTATCGGAGTCATCACGGGTAAAGGAGCGGCGTTTTCTCTCGGGATTGTACTGGTGTACTGCATATCGAGTTCTTTAAGAACATCATTTGCATCGGTTACCAGTTGCGCACCGGCCTTGATCAGATTATTCGTGCCCACCGACAACTCCGAACCGACGGCTCCGGGAACAGCGAACACATCACGGTTTTGGTCCAGGGCATGGTCGGCGGTGAGCAAAGCCCCCGAGCGGCCTCGCGCCTCGATAATGACCACTCCCCGCGATAACCCGGAAATGATCCGATTACGTTTGGGGAAATTCGTCCGGGACGGCGCAGTACCAAATGGGAACTCACTGATCAGCACCCCCGCTTCGACGATTTGTTCGGCCAACGCCCGATGCTCACGAGGATAGACAATATCCAAACCGCAGCCGAAGACCGCAATCGTCCGCCCGCCCGCCGCCAAAGCCGCACGATGCGCCAGGCCATCAACTCCCTCGGCAAGCCCGGAAGTGATCGTCAAGCCGGCGTGAGCCAGACCATCGGCAAGTTTTGTCGCCATTTTTCGTCCGTACGGTGTTGGTGTTCTCGCGCCGACTATCGCCACTGCGTTCTCGTCGGCGGGAGTAAATTGGCCGCGATAGAAGAAGAAGGGCGGACAGTCGGGAATTGCCGATAACATCCGGGGATAATCGTCCCCACCCAATACGGCCATCGATGCCCCCGACCGTTCCAACAGCCGCAATTGCTCGGCTACCAGTTTGTGGTCGGGTCCGGACTTGAGCGCATCGGTCGTACCCATACCGATCCCCGGCAATTGCTGCCAATCGGCCGCCGCGGCAGCAAGAGCCGCGCGCGGTGTCCCGAATGCCGCTATAAGCTGGCCGCATCGGGCGGCGCCGACACCTTTTATCGAAGTGAGAGCCAGCCAATCGGCCGCATCCTCGGGAATGTTGGGGATATCGCTCATCGTGGAATACGTATTGCGGTCGGCCACAAAATTCAGGCAAACAACATATCTTCAAGTCGCTGGAGGACTTCCTCAATACCCTGGCCCACCTGCGCTGACGCCCAGCAATCGACCCATTGTGTCTTATCACTTTGTTTTGCAATTAATTCCGAATCGAGTAAATCAATCTTGTTAATCATCACCAGCCGGGGTTTGTTGACCATCAGCGGATCGAAAGTTTGAATCTCCCCCAGTAAATCGGCCAACTGCCCGGCGATATCCTCCTCCTGGGAATCAATGATAAACAATAATATTTTCGTCCGACTAATATGGCGCAAAAATTGCAAACCCAATCCTTTACCCTCCGACGCACCCTTGATGATGCCGGGAATGTCGGCAACCGAAAATTTCCGGTACCCCGGCCGCTCGACAATCCCCAGTTGCGGGCGCAGGGTCGTAAACGGGTAGGCGGCAACCTTTGGTTCGGCCGCGGACACCTGTCGGAGAAAGGTCGATTTCCCGGCATTGGGGAACCCAACCAGCCCCACATCGGCAATCAACCGCAACTCGATTTTAAGCCGCCGCGTTTCGCCCGGCTTCCCCGGCGTCGCTTTTCGCGGGGTCTGCCGGGTCGGCGATTTGAAACGGGCATTACCCAGGCCGCCTTTACCGCCCACCGCCACCACGGCCCGCTGACCGTCGACGACCAGATCGGCGAGGACATCACCAGTTTCCGCGTCAGTGATGATGGTGCCCGGGGGAACCCGAATAATCGCATCTTCACCCGTATGCCCGGTCATATTCTTGCCCGACCCCCGCTCCCCTTTTTTGGCTCGGTAATGACGACGATGCTGCAAATCGAGCAGGGTGCCGAGGTTTTCGTCGGCAAGGCAGATCACATCGCCCCCCCTGCCGCCGTCGCCCCCTTCCGGACCGCCTTTGGCGATAAATTTTTCCCGGCGAAAACTGACACACCCGTCGCCGCCGTCACCGGCGGCCACCTCGATTACCACTTCATCGACAAATTTCATCGAAGATCACCTTCCCGCAGTCAGACTGAACCGGTTTGCGCTATTCGAATTTTTTTAAGGCGGTGCGCAAAACATCGACAATATGTCTAACCTCACGTTTTTTCATCTCCGGATAGAAAGGCAAGCTCATCGTCGCCTGGTATGAGGCCTCGGCCTGGGGAAAATCGCCCGGTCGATACCCGTAGGTTCGGCGATAGTAGGTCATCAGGTGGAGGGGGATGAAATGGACACTGACCCCCACACCCTGACCGGTCGCCTCGACAAGGATCCGGTCGCGCTTTTTGGCATATTGTGGGTCAGACAATCGAACCATCATCAGGTGGAAAGCCGATTGACCCAGCGGCGGCGGTCCCGGGAATGAAATGCCCGGGATATCGGCCGCCAACTCGTGATACCAGCGGGCCACGTGCCGACGCATTTGCTGTAGTCGGCCGAATCGACGCAATTGAACCCGTCCGATTGCGGCCAGCAAATCGGATATATTGTATTTGTACCCCTGACGGACAATATCATACATCCACGAACGATTCCCATAGCGATCCCAGGTCGCCCGCGATATCCCATGTCGCGACAGGATTCGCATTTCCCCGGCCCAGGCGGCCCGGTCGGTGACCACCATTCCGCCCTCGCCGGTGGTCAGGTTCTTCGTCGAGTAGAAACTGAACGCCGTCGCATCAGCCCAGCGGCCGATTGGTTTGTTTTTGTAAGCTGCGCCGAGAGAGTGTGCCCCATCTTCGATAACGAACAGCTTATGTTTGCGGGCAATCGATTTAATCCGATCTGAGCGGCAAGGCAGCCCGCCGACACCTACCGGCAGGATCGCACGCGTCCGACGCGTAAGCTTGTTTTCGATTAGTTCCGGGTCGATAGTATACCCGCCGGGTTCGACATCGACAAATACCGGTTTGGCCCCGCAATAGGCAATTGCCTCGGCGGTGGCGACAAAAGTGTATGGCGAGGTGATTACTTCATCGCCCCGGCTTACTCCCGCGGCCAACAGCCCAAGGTGGATCGCCGCGGTCCCCGATGAGACCGCGATTGCGTGTTTAACGCCCAGGTAAGAGCAGAACTCTTTTTCCAACTGCTCGGCCACAGGCCCGGAAGTCAGCCAGCCGCGTCCCAACACTTCATTTACCGCCGCTTTTTCGGCGGCACCGACGGCGGGACGGTAAAAGTCGGTTTTTTTGTCTTGTCGCCTACGGCCGGCCACTATACCTCCGGTAACAATCCTTGATAACCCGGATTACCGTTTTGACTTCTGAAACCTTCTGATGAGAATACAACGGCAAACTGAGAACGTTGGTCGAAACATAGTCGGTAATCGGAAGTCGCTGTTTTTTCTTCAGGTATTTTTTAAATGCATCCTGCTTGTGTGCAGGTGGATAGAAATATCGTCGTGAATCGATGTTCGCGGCCTTGAGGTGATCGGCCAGATTGTCCCGGGTGAACCCCGCTTCTTCCGGGTTGACCAGGATAGACAGGTCTTTATACGAACAGACATTTTCTCGCGGGATTTTCTGAAAACGGATTCCCGGCAAGCCGGACAATCCATTCCGATAATGCACAACCAGTGTCCGTCTGCGTTCGGCCCATTTGGGCAACCGGAGCAACGATTGCCAGCCGAAAATCGCATTCCATTCGGCCATGCGGGCGTTAAGCCCCACCATCCGACAGTTATAATCGCCGGGATTGCCATAATCGCGCGCAATTTTCAGTTGTTCGGCCAGGTCCCGTGAGCGAGTCATAACTATTCCGCCCTCACCTGCCGCCGCCAATTTGGTCGGCGTCAGTGAGAAAACCTCCGCGTCACCGTGCCGCCCCAGGGGCTTCCCCCGATACGACGCCCCGAACCCATGCGCCGCATCAAAAAACAATTTAAGCTTATGCGCATTTGCAATCCGCTTGAGGCCGGTCAGGTCTACGGGATTGCCGAAAACATGAACCGCGAGGATCGCGCTGGTCTTTTTGGTGATCAACGATTCAACCGAGGCTGGATCGGCATTGAATGTCTGCGGATCGCAATCGCAAAACACCGGAGTCAGACCGTTCCAGAGCAGCGCTTCGATTGTCGCAAAGAAAGTAAACGAAGGAACGATGACTTCACCGGTCAGGCCCAGCAGTTTCGCGGTCAGGATCAGCCCCGCCGTCGCCGAGGATACCGCCACCGCGTGGGGCACACCGAGCAGTTTAACCGCCTGGTCCTCGAGCTTGCGAACATACGTGGCATTGGTCAAAAACCCGCTGGCTGCCGCCTTGCGTAAATGCGGCTCAACCGCATTGAAAGGAACCATCGTCGGTCGGGTCAGGGGGATGTGTGGGGTCTTTTTCATTTTGTCAGCCGATCGTCGCCGTTGCAAAACAGTAAATCAGCATACGCCGTCGGGCCGCGCCGGTCAATCATTAATCATGGCCGGTCAGACTGCCTGGTAAATAAATGACCCGGAGGATATTGGAGTCGAAATCAGGCGAAATCATCCCGTAATTGTCGGACAACGGCGTGAGAACAATCGGTGCGACAAAATACCGAATCGGTGAGTTTGCGGGGTCTGAATGGTTTTTTCAGGGCCGCGCGGAGTTTTTGGGGAGAAAAACCAACAAGATGGTTCCAACCGGCATCAACCAGCAGGTTCCATTCGGTCACCGTCCGACAAGTCAAACACTGAACCCCGGCCCAGTACGCCTCTTTTTGTACTCCCCCCGAATCGGTCAGCACCACCCGGGCATATTTGATTAACGCCAGTGAGGTATGATGGTTCACCGGAGGCAACAGATGAATACCCGGCAGATGCACTAGTCTTGTCCAGAGTTCGAATCGCCGCAGGTTATTCCGGGTTCGTGGATGAACCGGAAAAACGACGGGAGCATTCAATAATTCCAGCATTTGCCGGAGGCGTTCCAGATGTTCCGGGTGGTCGACCGCCTCGGCACGATGGAGCGTGACATAGTAGTATTCACCCGGTTGCGGAACTTTGAAACCCGTATTTGCAAACGCCTTTCGCGGGAACCTCCCCGGCGGGCGGAAAGTCTCGGCCATCAGATCACCGACCGGATAGATCCCTTTTTTAATTCCCTCGGACCGGAGATTTTTGACCGCTTCACGCGTGGGGCAAAACAGCCAGTTTGACAGGTGATCGGTGACCACCCGGTTCTTTTCTTCGGCCATTTGTAAATCGAATGAGCGCAAACCGGCTTCGACATGCCCCAGCGGGATATTTTTCATCGAGGCCGCCAACGCTCCGGCCGTCGTGGAGGTCGTATCGCCGAAAACAAGCACCGCGTCCGGCTCGACTTTGGTCAGATACGCGTCCAGTCGGTCGACCATCCGGGCCAACTGCCGTGCCGGTGTTCCTTTGCCAATATTGAGATTCACATCGGGGGGGCGAAGTTTGTATTCGGCAAAAAACTCATCCGACATTTCCCGGTCGAAATGCTGCCCGGTATGCACGACGCGTGAATTGAACGACCGTTCCAATTTCCGCAGCAATGCGGCCAGTTTGATAAACTGCGGCCGCGCCCCGACAACGGAAACGATTTTCGGCTTTGCCTTCTTCATGTGCGGTAATGTAAAATGTTACGCCATAAAAGACAGATTTATCTTTTTTGTAGGTCAGGACCCCTGAGCAACGTGCCGCAGGCACGGGGCGTGGTCCTGACATTCATCAAATAGGGGCAAGTCAGGATCACAGGAATCCTGACCTACGAGTAACTATAAATTTATTTAGCCCCAATGTTCACTCTCATAAACACTCTGCTCTTCTCGACTTAATGGCTGAGAAGAGCAGCCGGAGCGTATAAAGAAATCTTCTTTACCCTCAAAGCTAACAAAAACGGGCTTGCTGCTTTGGGATATCGAGATGTGGCAAATATTCGTCTTGTCGTATTCAGGGAAGCTGATTTTTAAATGGGTACTAAATTCTGTTCCAATATACTTCTTGATTACTTCAATAAGTTGCAGTTCAAATCCATCAACGTCCTGTTTTTTTAGGGTACCTATATCGTCATTAAGGCCCAAAGCGTTCTGATGGTCATCAATCCCAATAAAAAGATTACCACCATTACTATTGAGAAAGGCTGAAATAGTCTTTGCGATCACATACTCCAACTTTTTATTCACCGTTTTCTGGCGCAGATCGTAACGAAGCGTAGATTTGAATTCAACCGATTCACCTTCCCCACCAAGAATCAGTTCCTCAATTTCCTTATTGGCAGGTTCTGTGTGGGTAAGTTCAATCCGGGATTTCAGATGACTAAAAATCATCTCCGCTCGGGAAGCCAAAAATCGTTGATAGTCATCAGACTCAATACCATAGCCTTTGATATCGATAAAATGAGAATTGAGAGCCGTATTTATATCGCTGTTCTGATCGGCAAAATCTCCGATATAGACCGAAGGTGCCTTTGCCCCGATTTTTCGTTTGTTTAGGTGATCACTTACCAGAGTTACATTCATCAGGCTGTTGCTATTAAGAACAGTTTTTCCTTTGAGGTAGGCTCTTGGGAAAAAGTGATGATAGTTTTTGCTATTCGCGACCTTTAGCCAAGAATTATCTAATATTACTTTACCATTGTCCTGGAAATCTTTCGGTTCCTGATAAACCAACAAACATAAAATGGCTTTGCAGTAACTATTACCTGCACTGAAATTGGTATCGATAAGCGTTTGCGGTGAGTCGAGGTGAACTTTGATGTCACTATATTCCGGGCGTTTACCATCAAGGATTTTATCTATACGCTTGATATCCTGAGCCAGACGGGATTCGGCAGAACTTGAATAACGGAACGAGAGTGACATGCGCCAGTAGTATTCTTCCAGATATTTGCGCTGTTTTGCTTCCGGCTTATCCTTATTTTGATGGAAAAAATAGGCAAAAGGAACCAGTAGTGAGTCATAGGGCAATAGCTGCGATACCGGAATGCGGTAGGTGGTACGGAAGTAATCGATACTGTCTTTCAAGGCAGAGATGACCTTGCTCCAATTGTCAATAATGTCCTGTTTGTCAAGGGCGAGAATTGTTTTACGTTTGCACTCTTTGGTCCGGCTCAAAACAAGTGACAATAAACTAAGAACAACGGTACTGGAAATGCTTTCGTATTTAATCTCTTTGAGTTCTTTAATAAAATCCGCCCACTTTGCCTGCATATCAAAATGCTGTTTTTCGTCGTAAGTTTTTGCCGCCATAATCTCAAACAAGGTCAGGGTCTGGCCGCCAGTATTGATGCGCGTGAATACCTCAATTGCGGAATCGATATCCTCTTTGCGAAGCACTACCGTTGAGAACTCATAAGTCTTGAAAGCTGTATAGTAATCACTGATTTTCCCCAGTTCCTCCTCGCTAAATCTATCTGATAGTGTCCTTGACTTAGCATAGGAAAAATTGAGCACATCATTCAGGGAGATATATTTCTCTCCGGTGGGTTCAGCGCTTATCACCTGACCGTCATTTTCGTTAATATCCGTATCAAGGTTTACTACGATATCGCTATAGTCAGTGATCTTTTTTTCGCCCACTTTCTGAATATTCGCCCCCAGGTAGGCTGCATAGAGTGACGTGATGCGCTGCTGTCCATCAAGCACATACTGCACTTTTGTTCCATCAGGCGTATCTGGGATTTTCAGGTTGCCTACATTTTTAATATCGTTGATGCGCTCATCGGTTTGCCATAAGATAAATGTGCCGATGGGATAGCCTTTAAGAATACTGTCTAGTAGTTTGGCAGTCTTATCAATGCTCCAGACAAAATCACGTTGAAATTTCGGAATCTTTATGATTCCCTTTTGTATCTCATCAATTAAATCGGAATACTTTTTTGAATCTGGTTTCGGTTGTTTGAAATCCATCTTTTAGCTTCCTCCTTAGAATCCCTGCACATAACGCCCAAAGAAACCAACTTCTTTCAATTTGGTATCATCTATCACAGATTGGTCTAGACCTATACCAAGCTGAAGAGAGCAAAGATTCACTTTTAGGTCCATGTTCAACATAACCGCATTAATCCGAATACCTATTGCCCAGAGCCAACGGTAGTCCTTTACAAGCAAAATGCAATCATTTTTCGTCTGGTGCAAACAGACATAAGTCAGGACCACGCACTTCGCTTCGCGAAGAACTCAGGGGTCCTGACCTACATACTGACAAATCGACAGACTTACGAACTGCTATTTGAAAAACGCCTTAATTGTCTCGATCACGAAGGCCTGCTCGGATTCCTTCAAATACGGGAAAACCGGAATCGAGACGACCCGCCTGGTCGCTTTTTCGGAAACCGGAAAATCGCCTTCATTGTATCCGAGATTTGCATAACACTCCTGCAAATGCAGCGGCACCGGATAATAAATCGCGTGACCGATCTGTTTTTCTTTTAGCACTTCGATCAACTCGTCGCGTTTATCTGTCGCGATAGTATATTGGTTGTAGATATGGCGGCAGTCGGGCATCCATTTGGGCAGTTGCAAATCGCCGACACCGGCCAGTTCCTTATCGTAAATCATCGCGTGCTCGGCGCGCGCCTTACTCCACCCATCCAGATGCGGGAACTTGGCCAGCAGGATTGCCGCCTGTAATGTCGCCAGACGGCTGTTATACCCGGCAATCTTGTGATAGTATTTCGGTTTGGAGCCATGAACCCGGAGGATACGCAACATGTCGGCCAGTTCCGGATCGTACGTAGTGATCATCCCGCCGTCTCCGGCACAACCGAGATTTTTCGACGGGAAAAACGAGAAACAGGCCACATCACCGAGCGAACCGGCTTTCCGGCTCTTATATTCGGCCGACAGGGCTTGTGCCGCATCCTCAACGGTCTTGATCCCCTTGGCATGGGCGATCTCATTGATCGGATCCATGTCGGCAGTCTGACCATAGAGATGAATCGGCATCACCGCTTTGGTTTTCACCGTGATCTGATCGGCCAGCCGGGCCGGATCCATGTTGTACGTCTCCGGATCGATGTCGATAAATACCGGCCGCGCTCCCAGCCGGGTGATTGACCCTGCGCTGGCAAAAAAAGAAAACGGCGTCGTGATGACCTCGTCGCCGGTCCCGACGCCACAGGCCCGTAACGCCAGCACAAGCGCATCCGAACCCGAGGCCACACCCACTGCATGTTCGGCACCGGTGAACTCGGCGATTTTTTCTTCGAGTTGTTTGACTTCCGGGCCGAGAATAAATTTGGCGTGGTCTAATACGGTGTGTACGGCGGTATCGACCGCCGTTTTGGTTTCGGCATATTCACGTTTGATATCGAGAAGTGGGACTTGCATAGTTTACTCCCTGTTCATTTACGTTTTCTAAATTAGTTTTTATACGCCCGGGTCAGGCGTTCGCACAAAGAAAGCCCGGGCCAGATCAGACCCGGACGCCTTTTTGACACGAGATCGAAAATTGGCCTCTACTCCGGCCAGCCTTGATTATCAAGTAATTGTTCCTCAGGTACATCGCGGAAAACCCGGGCGGGCACTCCGGCGACGATTTTTTTCGGCTCGACATCGGCGGTAACCAGCGCCCCCGCGGCAACCAGGGCATCGGCCCCAATTTTCTTACCGGGAAGGATCGTCGCATTGACCCCGATCCGCGCGCCGCGCTCAATAGTCACACCCTTAAAATGCTTGAACCGCTCTTCGGTGCGGCCGACAAAGTTGTCGTTGGAAGTGGCCACACAGGGCGCGACAAAAACCCGGTCGCCCAACGTAGAATAAGCGGTGATATAGACGTTGGTTTCCAACTTGCAATAACGGCCGATCGAACAGAAATTTTCCACCGCCGCACCGCGACCGATAATGGTAAAATCGCCGATGGTCACGTTCTCGCGAATAGTCGCCAGATCGGCGATAAGCACCTTGTCCCCGATTTTTGACCCGGTATAAACCACGGCTCCCGTGCCGATAATGCAACGATCCCCAATCACCGCGGGCGGGAGTTCCTGCTCTTTGGTTACAGCGGTATTGGCCGCGCGCATCGGTTGTTTGCCGATCACCGCCTGATCGTCGATCCGCACGGTGTCCCCGATTGTCGTCCCATCATGGATAACCACATGATGTCCGATCCGGCAGCCGGAACCGATAGTGACGCCTTCACCGACCACGGTGTACTCTCCGATGGCCGAACCGTCACCGATTATTGCCGAAGAATCAATTACCCGGGTGCTCACAATTCACCTTCTGTTGTCGGTTCGACTTTCACCGGTGCCCCTCCCTTAGTCAGCGATTCCTGGCCCGCCTCGAGCACGCGAAGGACACGCAAACCGTCGACCGCATCCGACCGGGGCTGGACCCGATCACGAACACAGGCCAGGAAATGTTCCACTTCGGCTTTTAACGGTTCGACCGAATCGATTTTGGGAATCGAAATATCGCCGGTGCGCAGGGCGAGGTATTCGGCGTATGTTTCGTAGTCGAGCCGGGCGTCCACGCCTTTGTCGAACACCGTTACTTTTTCATTCGGGTTGGTATCGTCGAAAACAACCATTTTTTTCTGGCCGACCACAGTCAACTGTCGGGTTTTGTGCGGATCGAGCCAGGAGACATGAATTTGGGCCATCACCCGACCCGGGTAATGAAGAGTCATGAACACGACGTCCTCGATCCCCGGTTGAATATAGGATTTGCCGGTGGCCGAAACCCGAATCGGGTCCTCGTTCAGCAAAAAACGAATGATGGAGATATCGTGCGGCGCGAACGACCACATCGCGTTTTCGATATCCCGCACCTTGCCGAGATTTACGCGCGTCGCATAAAGATAATAAATTTCACCCAAATCCCGGTTGGCGATGCTTTCACGCAGCCAGAGCACGGCCGGATGATACACCATAATATGGCCGACCATCAGGATTCGTTCTTTTTCGTGGGCCAACTGTCGTAAATGCTCGCCGTCTTTTGCGTTCAAGACCAGCGGTTTCTCGACGAATACGTCTTTTCCGGCCTCGAGCGCAGCGCGACACAGTTTAAAGTGTCCCGCCGGCGGTGTAGCAACCACGATCGCATCGATATCGTCTTTGAGCAGCCGGGAAAAATCGGTCGTCGTTTCGGTATGCGGGTAGGTCTCGATGTGCTTACTCAGGATATCCTCGGAGGTATCGCAGCAAACCACAAGCTCCGAAAGCGCCGACCCGGCAAAATGGCGCAATAAATTCTTGCCCCACGCCCCGGCCCCAACCTGGCCAACTCGAATCATAGAATGTGTCATCCTTTGTCTAATCTTTCTGCTTCTTCAAACCCAGACCGTCCCGTCGCATCAGCGCAACCGCTTCCTGCAATCTCTCGTATTTATGCGGATCCCGCCGACGCATCACGGCAAAATACTCAGCAACAAACACCAGCGCGACAACGACGACGACCGAACTGACGTATGCGGCAATGACCAGCCGTGCGCGACGCGGACGATAGCGTTTGGGATTCGGTTCGGCCCAGTCCAACACCGAAATTGTCGGTGTGTCTTTGGCCTCCTGGATTTTGGCCGATTCGTATTGGGACGTCAAAAGTTCCAGTAGCGTTTCTTCTATTTTAACCTGCCGGACTTTCTCGGCAAGATCGAATATTAACTTTGGCGCGCCGGCCAAACCGGTCGAGAAAATGGCCCCGCTTGTATCTCCGCCCGATTCCAGTGCCCGCAACTGGCGCCGGGTTTCGGCGATGCGATTTTCCAGGGCGGATACGCGGGGATTAGCCGACGACATACTTTTCTTGAGGATTGCAAGTTCAATCTCATCGGCCGTCAAACCGGCTTTCAAATCGGCCATATTTTGAATCAGCGCCCGCAATTCATCATCGAGTGATACGGTCTTATTCACCCGTTGAAACGCCTCAAGGTTCGCACCGGCTCGAGCCAGGGCTGTACGGGTTTCGGCCAACCGCTCCCCAATAAACTGGCGAACGTTCCGGGCTTTTGCATTGGTGATTTCACGGTTAATCCGGTCGGCGCGACGCACCAGCACATTGCTTAATTGTGCGGCGCGCTTCGCGTCACCATCTTTGACCGTCACGTTGACCATGCCGGTCAACTCAACGACAACATTCAAATTGGAACTCAACGCGTCGACTGCCGCTGCCCGCGTCGGCATTCCCCAGACAGTTTTCAGATCCAGTGAATCGACTACACTTTGCAGAACCCGTCGGCTGAGAAGCACCTGGGCCAGGATATCAGAGGGGGTGGACATAAACGGTAACGACATGCCCCCGCCCAACCCAAACTCCGCCAGGGGAAGAGCCGACAATGCCGAACTTTGAAAATCACTGTCGGGCGGGAGAATACTGACTTTGCCAATATACTGAGCGGGGATGACAAGCGAAAATACCGCCACGGCAATTGCTACGATGACCGGGTACCAGATGATCACACGACGATTTTTAACCAGCACCTCGACAATGCCCCAGCCGCCAAGCGAATCTCCGGAAGACCGGCCCTCACCCTCAGGGCGCCCGGTCTGTTCATCGTATCCTTGAACCATAGCTATGTTTTCAGTTGGTAACCTGATCGATAACCAAATAAAGGGTGGCTACGTTCCCCAGGACAACCATCGCATCCCGAAAAATCGGCCAGAACTTCTTCTTCCGCTCGGTAGGAATCACGATTGTATCACCAGCATCAACCGATTTAATTTTATCTTTCGCCAACGGTGTTCCGGTTGCCCCCCGAAGCAAGAATATCTCCGATTTATCGGCTCGCCAGGACAAACCACCGGCCTGTTCCAGATAATAGTCGATACCTTTTGCCGGTTCGTAGGGCAAAACACCGGGGCGCCGGACCCGACCAATCACATTCACCTGCGGAAGGAACCGGGGGAACTCGATGACATCACCATCCCATAATGGAACATCGTGCCGGACATCTCCATTCGTAATCAGACTTTGCACATCGACGGAAACCCGCCCCCCACGGGAGAGCGTATGCGCCAGAATCCATTCCTGCTCAATCTCAGTCTGGAGAAAATCGGGAACAGCCCGCATCCGTGAATCGACATCCGTATCGGCGAGAAACGGCTTGGCGCGGATGATGTCTGTGCGGAACAGATCGGCCTCGGGTGTCGGACCGCCGCAAAGAGCCAGGATTTCTGAGAGCTTGGTGCGGCCGTTTTCAATAGCATACTGACCCGGTCGCATTACCTGGCCGACAACCCACACAGAAGACTTGGGACGATAATCGATCCGTCGCCGCACGAAAATACGATCATCGGCTTGAAGCAGCAACCCGCGACCCTCTCCCGATCCGGTCACCGCCAGATCAACGATTATTTCAACTGTAGTAGTATCGTCATCCAAAAACCGGATAAGCTCGAGCGCATTCGTATCCGCGTCGATAGTCGGTTCGAACGCCAGGGCCAATGCGTCGTTGAGTCGATCACCCGGAATATACTCAAATACCCCACTGTTGCCGACCGCCCCACTCACTTCGATCGTCCGGTAATTCCCGGCCAAATGCGGCACCTGAAGCAAATCGCCTTCAGCAAGGTACGGATTATGGTCAATAAAACCGGCGCGGGAAAAGAAGATAATGTCCACCCGGGATTTTTCTTCTCCTCTGCGCAACATTATCGCCCGGCGTGAGGCATCGTCCATCAGGCCGGCCGCTTCAAGGACTTCCGAGGCCCGGACGTTGGCCGTCACCAAATACATCCCGGGGGTTTTGACTGCACCGGTTACCGCAACTTTCAACGAGCGAACCTGAACCAGAGTAACTGATGCCGGCACACCGGGGTACACAGTCCCGACACGTTCCAGAATAAGATGTTTCGCCTCGGTCAAGGTTTTGCCGCGAACGGATATTTCACCAACGGTAGACAAAATAATCGTTGCCTCCGGTGAGATCGTCACCATAAAACCGCGATGCACACTTCCCCAGATATTCACGGCCAGTTCGTCTCCCGGCCCGACCGGGTAAGAATCGGCGTCTATCGGCCGATCCAGAGCCGTCAAATCAAGAGCAGGTCGATTACGCGGATCTTCCGGCTGATCAACCGGCTCAGACTGTTCCAAGGTTGAGGGCAAAACCTGGGCCACCGCTGCGGACTGGAAGAGGCCAAACAGTATAACCACCAAAGCGGGAGATAAACGAATAGAAAGGCCCGCTACGCGACGTGAACGGACGCAAAGGCGAATCTGAGGTCGTATTGTCTTGAGCCAATTGCGCATACGCACTCCCCATAAACCATTTAAGGTCACATGTGAAGCCCTTGGTGTCAAGCGCGAAAAGCGTATGTGGACGGCGGGGAGGGTCGCTTACGCGATTTTTGACGCCTCCATTCCGTCGGGAATGTCACGCCAGGTAAGCACGAGACGACGATACTCCTCAATGAGATCATCCGCCTCGACCTGTGTCGGGGCTTCCGCGACCAGATAGAAACTGGCCTGGCTCCGGTCGGGCGCCACCATGATCCATCGATCACCCAAATCGAGCCGGACACCGTCGATAGTCTCTCGCTGAGCCGAAACCGTCTGATTGATCAGCCTGCGCATGACCCGCCCTTTGCGATTCCAGGGACACGGGATATCGGCCATGGCAAAAAACCCCGGGCGTCCTTCATTGAGGACCTCGGAGACTTTCACATCGGCCAGGGCCAGCATCTCGAGCAGTCGCGCGGCGGCATAAGCCGCATCCGCGCCGCGCTGAAATTCGGGAAAAATAAACCCGCCACGAGACCCCCCGACAAAATCAATGTCGTCCTGTTCGGCCGCATCCATCATCGCCAAATGATCATTTCTCACCCGGATCAATTCAAACCCCGTCTTCTTTGCCAGGGCATCCAGCGCCATCGTCGCCACCACCGGCGCGGCCATCCGCCGTAACTTTCGCGACCGCACCACGAGACGGGTTACCACCAACAACAGTTCCGGATTGCTGAGAATATGGCCGGTCTCATCGACCACGCGCATCTTCTCTGCGCCGGGGTCGATGAAAATCCCCAGGTCGGTGCGGAGTGCCGTGACGATTCGAGACAGGTTTTCCAGTGTATCTGCCGGATCGGCCTGGACCCTGGCCGCACGATCGGGATCGAGCGAAGAATTGAGCGAGACAACCTCGCAACCTAACGAACCCAGAATTGACGGGAATATCTCCACCGCCGCCCCATGGGCGTAGTCGACCACAATACGCAGGTTGGCGCCGGCCAGCGCTTCCTGATTGAGCGACTTGATAAACTCCTGCCGGTAAATATCCCAGGGACGCTGCGGATATTCCATTTCGCTGATATCGGCGGGCTTGGCCCGACGGAAATTCTCCTGGAAAAACGCTCGTTCGACCGATCGCGCACTGCCATTTGGCAGGTCTTTGCCATTTGAATTGAAAAATATCAGGTCCAGATGCTCGGTATTCAGCGGCGAACGGCGGACATACATCCCCGCCGCTTCGCGTCCCGATTTTAGTTCGAAACGCACCACCGGCAACGGCAGCATGCGGAGATCCATCACGGTGATCCCCGAGGAGGACAATCCGGCCATCAGCGAGCGGGCGGTAATATGCGCCGCCCGGGTTGCATCCCGGGCAACCAACACCGAAGACCCGGCCGGAAAGATAGAACCGAATGCCGCGCCCAGACGCGCCGCAAATTCCGGAGTGATCTCAAGATTGGCCAGACCGCTCACCTTGGCATCGGTGAACAGCTCCCGGTTCCAGCGGTTGCCCCAAACCACACTGGTCGAGACGATCGCACCCGATTCCACCTCTTTTTTTGGCCAGACCTTACAATTGGCCTTGATCACCACCGAGCGGCCCAGCCGCACATCTTCGGAAAGAATCACATGCGGCAGCAACGTCACCCGTTCGCCAACCTCGACCCGGTCGCAGACAATCGCCTCGGAAATATCGGAATTGCCGCCGATATGCACATCACTCCACAGCACCGAGCCGCGAACCACCGAACCGACACCCACTTCACTTCGCGGTCCGATGACCGAATCTTCAATCCGTGCCCCCGGCCCGATCTTAACCCCGTCACCGAGAATCACCCGGCCGGAGAGTACGGCCTTGTCGGAGACCTCAACATCATCCCCGCGATAGACAGTAGTAAATCCATCGGCCGAGGACGATTCGCCGGGCAATTGGATGCGCACGCGGCCGTTAAGAATGTCACGATGAACACTGGAATATTCGCCGACATTACCGACATCTCGCCAGTAACCCTCGGCGACATACCCGAACATACTCCTGTTTTCAGCAAGCCAGCGCGGAAACAAATCGCGGCCAAAATCAATAAAACGACGTGCCGGCAGTTCGGCCATGTCCTCATGGTTGAGAACATACACCCCGGAATTAATCGTATCGGAAAACACCTCACCCCACGATGGTTTTTCCAGGAAACGGGTAATGCGGTGTTGCGAGTCGGTGATCACGACACCGAACGGCAACGGGTTTTCCTGGCGTGTCAGAACAAGCGTCGCCGCGCTTTCCCTCTCCTGATGGAACCGAAAGGCGGAGGTCAGATCGAAGTCAGTCAGCACGTCCCCGGAAATGACAAGAAATTTTTCGGCAAGCTGGTCGAGCGCCAGGCGGACGCTGCCGGCCGTGCCATAATCGCCGTCAGGACGGATATAGCTGATATTCACTCCCAAATTATGTCCATCACCGAAATAGTCGGTTATCCGCTCCGGTTGGAAATACAATGAGATGACGATGTCCTCAAAACCGTGTGTCCTGAGTAATCTGATGATATGTTCCATCATCGGCCGATTGGCCACGGGAACCATCGGTTTGGGCAGGGTGGCCGTCAATGGCCGTAACCGTGTTCCGAACCCCCCGGCCATAACCACGGCTCTTGCTTTCGGTGAACTCACGCGCCAGGCTCCTCTTTGGTTGTCAATTCCACGCCTCTGTCTCTCCCCTGCCTGACTATTTTACTTAAGCATCCCGCAGAATCAATAGAATAAATCGGCGTTCACCAAAGATGTTCATCATTGTGCCTATCGCCGGTTCAGAATCCGGCGTTCGCGCGACCCGATTCGGTATCTTCGGCGGCCGCGATGGGATTGTCGGCTTTCTCGGCCAACAGCGCTTTATAACGGGCCGAATCGCAAAGGACTTCGACCGCTGTTCGCGTGTCCGGGTCGAGCGCCAGATAGTCAGCCAAATACCGCTGTCCCGCTGCCCCGCCATACTGGATGAGTGTTTCGGCCAGCCGCCAGCGCAATCGTGGCAGGGACTCTTTAAGTGCTCGGGCACGGTCGGCCGCCAAGAGATTGCCGACACCCGCAAAAGCGCGGCCCCAGGCCGGCGCGTTGACCGCTGTGACTGCTACTGATTCGATCTCGGCAATTGCCCCTTCAAGTTCGGTACTCCATTGCTCCTCAGCGGGATTGAGCCTCGCGGAAAATGCGGTCCATACTTTATCAAAAGGTGCCGGTCCTGTTGCCTCAAAACCGGAAGCCACAAAATTCAAAAATACACCCGATTGCATCAAGTCGGCCTCCAGGACCGGCCGTTCAGTACGCGCCACGGCAATATCGGGATTCAGGCCTTTCCGGAACAGACCGGTATCATCGGCAGGTAACGAATCGGCATCCCAGCTCAGCCGCCAGCCGGAGAATGAATACCCTCCGGGGGTAAAATACCTGCCGGTGGTTAATTGCAGGGCATAATCATGGCCCAGAGACGTCAAGGATTGCACCAATCCCTTGCCAAAACTTGGCCGTCCGACCAAAACACCGCGACGGTAATCAGTAATGGCTCCGGCGACGATCTCTGATGCCGATGCCGAACCCCCATCCAGTAGAATTACCAGGGGAACATCAACGGAGACGGGTTCATAATGGGTTTTCAAATCGTAGGAGTATGACCTGTGTCGGCCGCGCGTTTCACAGACGAGTGCGCCTTCGGGCAGAAAACATCCCGCGACATCAATCGCCACGTCCAGATACCCGCCGGGATTCCCTCGCAAATCCAGAATCCAGCCCTTCGCCCCGGCCTTATTAAATTCCAATAAAACCGAGTCGATTTGTTCGCCGGCGCGCGGCGAAAACGAAACCAATCGCACGTAGCCGATTGAATCGGCGGTGACCCCGGCATAACTTACCGGCTGGATCGAGATCTCATCCCGGATGACATTAAACTCCAATATTTCTTCCCTACCCGTCCGTTCAATGCCGAGTCGTACCGTCGTTCCCGGTTCTCCCCGGACGCGTTCGGACGCTTCAAAGCTGGTGATATTGCGCGCGGATTTTCCGTCGATCTCGACAATTCGGTCTCCGGGCTGCAATCCCGCACAGTCAGCCGGTGAACCGGGAATGGGCGAGATAATGGTGATGACCCCACCATGGATAACCATTTCTACACCGATCCCGGAATAAAGTCCTTCGGTGACCTCGCGTACCCGCTCCTGCCGTTCCGGTGAAAGAAAATCACAGTACGGGTCCAACTGTGACATCATCCCGTCGGCAGCCGCCATCATCAAAGAGTCAGGCCCGGGCTGTTGCAACGCCGCATGGTCAATCAGCACATACGCTTCGTTTAACAGGCCGACTGCCCGATATTGCGGATCGAAGAAAGTGATGATCCCGGCGAACAGGAGAAGCCCCAGACTTCCTGCAATCAGCACCGCAGTCATTAAAGTCGATGGTTGGGCTTTTGTCGTCTCGGTCATTTCGATTTTCTGTTTAATGCCTGCAGGACGCGCAGGCGAATTGTCACGGCCAAATCAGCGGCGTCCCGGCGACCGTCAAGTAAAACAAGATTGTCGGCCGCTTTCGCCGCCTGTCGATAGTACCGTCGCACGCGGGAAAAGAACGTTGAATTTTCGCGCTCGATGCGGTCGGGCGACAGCCCTGCTGTCGCCATCCGTCGCCGGGCTTCGGCCGGAGGAATATCCAGCACAAAAACAAGATCAGGTTCAACGGAAAAACGGGAAAATTCATCGGCGGGAAACACGACATCCTCGGGCATCTTTCGTCCGCCGATTTGATAAGCATAGGTTGAGAGACTATACCGGTCGGCGAGCACAACTTTACCGGCCCGCAGAGCAGGGATGATGACCTCCGCGGTAACTTGTGCGCGGGCGGCGAGGAACAGCAGAAGCTCAGTCCGGTTTTCCACCTGGAGTTTCCGGTCTTTGAGCAGATGTCGGATTTTTTCAGATACGGCTGTCCCTCCGGGTTCGCGAACGGTAACGGCGTCTACCCCGCGACGACGCAATGCAGCAGTTAACCGCCTGATTTGCGTGGACTTTCCCGAATTATCGACACCCTCGATAACTACAAACAGACCGGGAAATTTACGCTTCTTCATCAGTGCTCCCTTAAATGCGACGCCATCTCCTGCACCGTAGTTGAACAAAATCGTTCTTCACCTATAAGGCAACCGTTTTCCACGTGTCCGGCGGGATGGTCTGCTCTCAGATTGTCGCCCCATCCCACTGTCATCAATTGTGAAAATACTCGGGAATGCGGCTTGACTCCCGGGTGTATACAGGTCAGTTGGGAATAACATCGATTGTCTTATTGAATTAAGTATCGCCAGCCTGCGGCGTGGTGCCGGAGGTTCAGGCAAGGGTCGGCATGTTGCGGATTACACGCAGCATGGCTGTCCATGATCGTTGTCGAGTTGCTTGCAACAATCGGTCTAACGAAAGGAGGATACATGAATCCGAATTACAATAGTAAATCCAAACGGAAACCATATATTGAAAGGAGAATGAAGGTGTGAGAATGCGTAATATCCGATTCTTAATTGGTGGAACACTGTCGATCTTGAGTGTTGCCTTTGTCCTTATTATGGCCTTCGGTTGTAAGGACAAACCGACCAGCCCTTGCCAAGCCATCGGCGATCCGTCCGGCGAATTACTCACCAGTCCGGTGTATTCACCGGTCGATACCTCTATTTACTATTTCGACAGCGGGGCGCCGAAGTCGTACTTCGATGAATTTCGGGAAAATTGCAGTGCTTATTACACAAGGGTTGTCCCGGCAGGCATTTATCGAGTGCGCCTCAATGACGACTCACCGGCTGAGCTGGTTTTGGCCGAAGCCAATCTGCCGCGTATCAGCCCGGATGGGAAAACGATGTATTGCATCCGAGGAGGGATGGGCGCCGGCGAAATTTGGCAGATGTCATTGCCGGACGGTGAACCGGAATTCGTTAAGGGCGGGGATCTTATGTTTCCTAGTGTAGTGTTTCCATAACGGCTTTACAATGCCCGACCTTCTCCAGAATCTCCTGGGCTTTCTTGGTCCAAATAAAGGGTTTGGGGTTCTCGTTGTTAAGCTGGATGTACTCTTCGATGGTAGCCACCAGTTCCGGCACGCTCTGGAACACGCCTCTTCGGATTCTCTTGCGGGTCAATTCGCCGAAGAAACGTTCCACCAGGTTCAGCCAGGACGAACTCGTGGGCGTGAAATGAAGGTGGAACCGGGGATGCTTGGTCAGCCACTTCTTCACATTGGGGTGATTGTGCGTCCCATAGTTGTCCAGGATCATGTGGATGTCCAAGCCCTTCGGAACCTCGCGGTCAATCTTGCGCAGGAACTTCAGAAACTCCACGTTCCGGTGGCGCGGGTAGCACGACCCGATCACTTTACCCTCGAGTACATTCAAGGCCGCGAAAAGGCAGGTAGTGCCGTGGCGTTTGTAGTCGTGGGTCATCGTCCCGCAGCGCCCCCTCTTCAGTGGCAATCCGGGCTGCGTCCGGTCCAGCGCCTGAATCTGCGACTTCTCGTCCACGCACAGCACCACCGCTTTGTCCGGCGGGTTCAGGTATACCCCAACCACGTCCGTCAGTTTTTCGACGAATCGCTTGTCCTTGGAGAGTTTGAACGTCTTGACACGGTGGGGCTGCAAGCCGTGGGCGTCCCAGATACGACAGACCGTGGCATTACTCACGCCCTGCGCCTTGGCCATCGTCCGCGTGGACCAATGCGTCGAATCCTTGGGCGTCGTGTGTAGGGTGGCTTCCACAATTGCCTTAACTTTGCCGGCGGACAAAGCTTTCTTGCTTGGACCGTGCGGGGCGTCCTCGGCCACGCCAACCGGCCCTTTCTCGGCGAATCGCTTCCGCCACTGAATTACCGTTGGGCGGCTCGTGCGCAACTCCTTGGCGATGGCGTTGTTGGACCACCCCTCCGCCGCCAGAAGGCAGATGTGTGCCCGAAGGACGGTCCGTTGAGGTGTGGTCCCTGCGCGAACCCACGCCTCCAGCGTCTTGCGCTGTTCCTCAGTCATCAACAATCTTTCGCTTGGCTTCCACATGAAACCAAGAGTAACAGAACAAAAGACCCCTGTCAAGATATTACTGTAACACTACACTAGTTGGTATGGGCCAGACACCTTACTGGTGAAGAGTTGGGCTTATGGGATAAGCTTGTTTGATATCGTCGGCGACTCGCTTATCGATCTGCATATTAACGGGTATGCCGCTGATGTCTCATGGGACAAGAAGATTTGCCACATCTGGGGTGGTATTTATATCTTCGATAAGGGAGAGGACCGAGTATTGCGACCCGACTTCTCCGGGAATGCCGTGGCGGGCTTGCGGTGGTCTCCCGATGGAACAGAAATCACCTTCATATCCTCTCCACCCATACAAATAAAAGTTATTGATCTTGAGGGGCGGGAACGACAACTTACCCCGGGCGGCGAAACCGATCCCAGCTTCACATCAGACGGTGAACACATTCTGTACATTAAATATACTCAGCTTCAGACACCGATAATTCGTGACGGTCTGGTGTGGATTATGTCGGCCGAAGACGGCTCGCAGAAAAGACAAGTAACTACTTGGGCTAGAATTAGACCTTGAGCAGTTCTTTGCTCGATTGATAACAATCGTTCCTTAGGCGTAACCCATCCAGAGCGAAGTTCGCACGTGCGAACGGAGCGTCGGGGGGTATGTTTCGGAGGTTATTCGCTACCGTTTGCCGAAGCCCAAATGATTGGCCCTACCAAAGAGGCATTTGCAAAAAGTTCCCCACCCTGAAAAGCCGAGGCGATCAGGGTTTATGGAATCGCTGACTGAAACCGGGCGGGCCGTCTTTCACGTCGAATAATCTCGGCGACAAGACAACACAAAAAGAGGGCGGTCGACGGCCGCCCTCTTCATTGGCGTTTTCAAAACAACTATGATTTGACCTCTTTGGTCTCCGGCTTGGTCACTGTCATCCGGGTTTTGACCGCTTCGGGAAGGTCATCTTGCTCACTGTCTTTGTGACCGTATTTGGCAATGAATTCCTCGGTCAATTGCCGGGCCTTATCGTCGGTATATTGCTCCGGCGGGGATTTCTTGAAATACGATGACGGGCCGTAAAGGGCACCCTTCAGTCCATGATCCAGGGCCAGCTTGCAACAACGGATGGCATCAATCACCACGCCCGCCGAATTCGGCGAGTCCCAAACCTCCATCTTCATTTCGATATTAAGCGGTACATCGCCGAAGGTGCGGCCTTCCATCCGAATATACGCCCACTTGCGGTCGGTCAGCCAGGCCACGTAATCGGACGGGCCGATATGCACGTTGTCTTTACCGATGTCATAGTCAAGTTGCGAGGTAACCGCATTGGTTTTGGAAATTCTCTTCGATTCAAGCCGCGAACGTTCGAGCATGTTGAGGAAATCGGTATTCCCGCCGACATTGAGCTGGCTGGTGCGTTCCATCCGCACCCCGCGCTCGCGGAATAACCGGGTCATCACCCGGTGGGCAATCGTCGCTCCGACCTGCGATTTGACATCATCGCCGATTACCGGCAGGCCTTTTTCCTCGAACCGTTTCCGCCAATATTCTTCGCGGGCGATAAATACCGGGATACAGTTGACAAAACCGCAGCCGGCTTCGAGAATCTGCTCGACATACCACTTGGTGGCCATCTCCGAACCAACCGGCAGATAGGAAACCACGATATCGGTTTCCGTGTCTTTAAGTAACTTGATGATGTCCACCGTATCGCCCGGGGCCTTTTCGATGATTTCCGAGAGATACTTCCCCAGACCGTCATGCGTCATCCCGCGCTGGACAGTAATACCACTCGACGGCACCTCGGCGAATTTAAACGTATTGTTTGGCTTGGTATAAATCGCCTCGGCCAGGTCTTTACCGACTTTATTTTTGTCGATATCGATCGCTGCAGAAAATTCGATATCGGAGATATGGTATCCCCCCAAATTGACATGCATCAGGCCGGGCACGAAATCATCATCGCGCGCATTGCGATAATAATGTACCCCCTGAACCAATGATGATGCGCAGTTTCCCACGCCGATGATCGCAACCCGTACCTTCCGTCGCATAGAACACTCCTTGCTTCGCTTAACTTATTCGCACATCCGATGGTTGCGGCAGCGTTTCGACACGCCGCTGCACTTCTTCGCGGGTCAACGGGAAATCCGGCCCAACATGCTCGATCATCACCGATGACGTGCATGAGGCAAATCGGCCGGCAGATTCCAGGTCGGCCCCGCTGAGTCGAGCAAACAGGAACCCGCCCGCATATGTGTCTCCGGCCCCGGTCGGATCAATCGCATCCGTAACAAATGGCGGGATATCAATAAACTCCTGCCCATCATAGATAACCGATCCGGCCTCAGCCAGAGTAATGATAACTATTTTTGGTCCCCAGGATTTGATTTTTTTGGCCGCTGCGCGCACATCCTGACGCGGGTCGATTCCGGTTAAGACCTTTGTCTCCAACTCGTTGGGCTTGACATAGTCGAATACACCGATGACTTTTTCGATTCCATCGGGTCGAAAATGATCGATTTCGTCCCCATCGAGCCGCCGCAACAGCCCCTGCGGATCCAAAAACATGACCCCGTCATAGCGCTCACGCAGTTTGAAAATATAGTCCGTTGTGATTTCCTGTAAAATCGGCCCAATCAGCACCGCATCATACGATGAAAACCTTTCAGGAAAATCAGTGATCGGGTCGGCAATACCCAGGACGGTCAAATCCCGATCACCCCGCTCGTCGTAATCGAGCTTAAAGCCGCCGCTCTCGGGACAGGTTTCCAGTTGATATTCGATTCCGTATTTTTGGAGATATTCTTCCAGCCCGGCGCGGTGATCGAGGCCGAGACTCCCGACCATTGCGGTTTTCCCGCCCAACCGGGCATAGGCCAGGGCGGCGTTGGTCGAACAGCCCGAGAGCACCCGACCGTCGGTCGAGATGCGTGGTGTTCGGATATCGTCAAAAACCGGATTGCCTATCGCACAGATCACTTCGAGTTGTCCTCTTCTTTCGCATTCTTAACCAGGTGGACATAGGCGTAATGCAGACGCTGAATAGCGGTAATAAAGGAAATCACGCCAACCACGATCACCGCGGTGGAAAGCGCGTAGCCCGGAAAATATGATTCCAGGAACATGCCGATAATCAGCATGCCGAATTTTTCCGACCGACCGACAAAACCTACCTCGACATCTTTGAGACCACCGACCGATTCTGCCGACGCGCGGTTATACGATGCCGACCACATCCCAAACAGGCAGAACATCGCCCAACCCGGATGGACTGCGCCGGAAAGAGTGATCCCCAGCAGGATTAAAAACTCTCCCATGCGGTCGACACATCGATCAAGCACACTGCCGAATTTCGTCCCGATCTCACCGGCCCGGGCAGTCGCACCGTCGAGCATGTCGGCAAACGAGGCCGCGATCACCAGGACAATCCCTACCCAGAAATAACGCTGCCAGAGGGCCACCGCCGCGCCGCCGGCGATGATCAACCCGATTATTGTCAAAATATTGGGCGTCAATCCCAGCTTGAGACAGACACGCCCATACGGGATCGACATGGTTTCATATGTTGAACGTCGCTTACTACCCATGCAACCACCACTCCCAACACAGACTCACCGACGCTTGCAATGCGCCAGACAGACAAATCCGTTCAAGATTTGATAATATGATCCCGGTCATGATGACCGTCAAGCCAAAACAACCGCTCTGGTAATCTAATCGCATTCTTTGACGCCCGGCCGCCAACGGTTTGGCTGTCATCAATGATGATTTATATCCCTGTACCCGGCGCTCGCCGGTTGCGCAGTAAATAGAGGGAGGCGCCAAATATGAAAAAGGCCACGGCAATTATTTGGTTCCAGGTTATTCCTCCCAGGCCAAAAATCATCTCCGGTTCGTAATCGCGGACGAATTCCAGAAAAAATCGAAATACCGCCTCAAACATAAAATACAAGGCAAATGTCTGGCCCGAGAAACTACGTCTCCGGTTAACCCCGCGCAAGATGAAAAATAAAAGCAGCCCAAATCCTGACGCATACAACTGTGTCGGGTGGATGGCTGTTTCCGGAAACGCCCAGCCCGCCGGGGAATCTGCCGGGAAAACCACCCCCAGGAAACTGTCGGTCGGCTTGCCAAAGCAACACCCGTTGAGAAAACAGCCGATCCGGGCGATAAACTTACCGAAAGCCAGGGCGACGACAATCGCGTCGGCATAGTCGAACATCGCCATCTTCCGGCGATGCATATACCACAATCCCACGATGACGGCCAAAATGATTCCGCCATACAGATTCATCCCGGCAATGCCGAACTGGCCGTTAGCACCGAAGGGATTAATGATCTTCAGCGGATCGGAGGCAAAATCCGACCAATGAAACGCCACAAACGCGAGGCGCGCGCCGATAATCCCCAGGAAACTGGCGAGAAAACCCAGGTTGAATAATTTATCATAATCGAGCCGAAGTGCGCGCGCTTCATATTTCAACAACCAGAGGCCAATAAAAAACGAAAGCGTCAGGGCCACACCCCACGCCCTGATCGGGAAAGAACCGATATGAAAAAGTTCCTGACACATCTTACGAATTACCCCCTTCGGTCCGGCAAGACAGATCACCTGCCCCGTTTACGCGGGGCGACCCTCTGGTCTTTGACAGGATATTTCCCCACAAGCCATAAGGCGAAAACCGCAACCACTAATCCGACGACCACGTCACTGACATAATGAAAACGCCCGTAGACTGTCCCCAGACAAAGAGTGATGATGATTGGCAGCAGAATATAACCGAGTTTTCGGTTATACCGCCAAAGATAGACGAAGGAAACTACCCCGGCGGCCACGTGAGACGAGGGCATACATCCTCCATGGATCGCCCCGGTTTTCATAATCGTCGCGATCAGCGGCACGAGAATAAACCCGTCAATGCTCACATTGTACATCGCCGCAAGTTCATAACGCGGACCTTGCACCGGGTAGATCATAAAACCGAGGTACGAGATGAAAAAAGCCACCCCCTGCGCCCAGACCAACTCGGCCAACTCGCGATCGCGCTTGGCGAAAAAATAGATTAGTGCCGAGGCGGCGACCAACGGGTAGTAGGAACCATACCCGAACATCATCCACTCGTTAAGGATTGGATTCAGCCAGGATTGCAGCCAGATTGTCGGGGTCACGCCCAGCAGACTCTTTTCGAAAACAATAATCTGTTGATCGAACCAGCCGTCATAGAACAGATGGATGAAATCTGCGGTCTCGCGATAGAAATAGGTGATCGACAAAGGCAGGTATAGTAGCCGGATAAACCGCGCGATGCCGGATGACGAACCGGAAAGATTGCGCACAATTATGAAAACGCAGGCCAGCAACAGAGAATGAATAATCACGATGCGCCAGCGTCCGGGCTGCCCTCCACCCCAAACCGCCATCATGATGGCCGTGAGGAGAAGGTACCCGGAGAACAACCAGTCGACCGGCAGATATTTCCCCAAAACAGCGGTCCACCCCACAGGACCGTTCTGATTTGCAGGGACCACGGTGGTTTTTGCTTCCAGCCGAGGGCTTTCTTTGTGCTGTAACTGACTCATCGCTTTGCTCATCGGACGGTTGATCGACGATCAGGTTGCTCTTTGCTTTTGCTTTCTGTCGATCCCCGCGACAACCAGGGTGAGTTCCCCCTTGATTGTCCTCCCCTCACCATCCTCCAGCAGTTTCGCCAATGATTCATAGCGGAATTCTTCATAAACTTTAGTCATCTCCCGTGCCAGACAGGCACGCCGATCACCGAAGCGCTTGAGGATTTCCCGCAAATCGGAGAGGTAGCGATGGGGCGAAAGGTAAAAAACCACCGTGCGCTCATCAGCAGACAATGCTTCCAGCCGCCGACGGCGCTTGGCCGGGGTACGGGGCAGGTATCCCTCGAAGACAAAACGGTCGCACGGCAACCCCGAAACAGTAATCGCGGCTACCGCCGCCACCGGCCCGGGTATCGGCCGGACATCGATCCCGGCGGCCAACGCCGACCGCACCAGGGTAAACCCGGGATCAGCGATGCCCGGTGTCCCGGCATCGGTGATTAATGCCCCCGACTGCCCGGATTGCAGAAGCTTGATTAACCGGGGTGTCTTGCGAGACTGGTTCCGATCATGATACAATTCCACCGTGGCCGAAATATCATAATGCTTTAGGAGAATCCGGGCGCGGCGAGTGTCTTCCACCGCTACCCAATCGACTTTCTTGAGGGTTTCTACTGCACGGAGGGTGATGTCCGCCAAATTTCCAATCGGCGTCGCGACCAGAAAAAGCATACCAGATTCCGTACCGACCGGGGTCATCCTGACATCATTCTTATCTGAAAAGGGTCGGCTGGCTATGCCGCCCCATCCAATCGCGCGATTTCCGGAGTCCGACTCTTGAACCGGTTGGCCTCAACCAGCTTCCGGACCCGTCGAACCAATTTTGGTTCAAATCCCTCTGCAGTTATCTGCCGGACAGCTAACTTCCGTTCATACATCCGGAATAAAATCTTATCGGCAACTTCATAGGACAAACCGAGTTCATCCTCGTCGGTTTGGCCCGGCCATAGGTCGGCCGACGGAGGTTTTTCGATGATCCGTTTCGGAACCCCGACATATTTTGCCAATTGCCAGACCTGTGATTTATATAAATCACCGATTGCATTGAGCGAACAGGCGGTATCACCATACCACGTCCCGTATCCCAGCATAATCTCCGTCTTGTTCGAGGTCCCCAGGACCAGCTGTCCTGATTTGTGCGAATGATCGAAAAGGATAATCATGCGCAACCGGGCCAGCACATTGCCTTTGCGCACTTTATTCCGCGTTCCGATTGCCGCGAAGAGATGGTCTGCAAATGGTGTTAACGGCTGCCGGACCAGGGCAAATTTGAGCTTGCGGGCGAGAAGATCGGCATCTCCGGCCGATTGAGGATCGGACTCGGCGTAGGGCATGAAGATACCCGTTACTCGTTTGGGGCCGAGGGCTTTTACGGCCAGCGTGGCGGACAGCGCCGAATCCACGCCCCCGGAAATCCCCAGGACGATTCCGGAAAACCTGCCCCGGGCTATCCGATCGACAAGGAATTGGGTCAAAGTCCGGACGACCGGCCCGGGCTTGATTTTCAATTCTGTCGGGATCGTCACGCCCTTTTTGCGATTACCACTCATTATCAAACTCCCCTTTTCAGAGCGTCTCGGAAAAAGTACGTTCTAAACGCCATTGTGCAACTGGTTTTTCAGCTAAATGATTGACATCCGGTCCGACGTGCCCTTTTTTGCCCAGAACAGAAAACGGAGTTTTCATAACAATACGCTCAATCAGAGAGGTGGCGAATGGCCGCGCTAAACAAAGTACTGCTTATCGGTAACCTGGGCAAAGATCCCGACCTGCGTTATACCAACTCCGGCAAAGCTGTCGCCAACTTTTCGCTTGCCACCTCCGAAAAATGGAAAACCAAAGAAGGACAGCAGCAGGAAAAAACCGAGTGGCATAATATCGTTCTTTGGGGCCGTCAGGCGGAAATCGCCAAAGATTACCTGCGCAAGGGCAAACAAATCTACCTTGAAGGGCGCATTCAAACCCGGACATATGAAGATAAAGAGGGTAACAAACGCTGGATCACCGAGATTGTCGGCGACCGGTTTCTGATGCTCGGCCGCAAGGGCGATTCCGGCGGCGCCGATGAATTCCCGCCACCGCCTGATGAATCAAACGCTCCTCCCTCAGTCAAGTCGGCCGACTCCGGGGACGACGACCTGCCGTTTTGAGGCCGTCCGGGGACCGACACAGTAGATGACTTTGGGTTACGTCTCGGCGGCCTCCTCCGACAGGCCCGATTCTTTGCACCTGACACGCCCGCGCCCGGTTCTTCGACAGACTTGACCAGCGTCGGCCAATTACGCACCTTTACCCGTTGATGAACAGACCGGCCAAACAAACGATCACTGTCGACAAAATGTCGATCGGCGCGAATTACCCGCTTGCTTTTATTCTGGGACCGTGCGTTGTCGAATCCGAGAAGATAATCCTCTTCACGGCGGAGAAAATTCGTCACCTTGCCGACCGGATCGACCATCCGGTAATCTTCAAGGCATCTTACGAAAAAGCCAACCGCACCAGCATTAAATCGTTTGCCGGCGTCGGCTTTGAGAAAGCGCTCGCCATTTTGGGCCGGGTAAAAAATGAATTTGCTCTCCCGATCATCACGGACATCCACACGACGGAGGAAATTCCCGCCGTTGCCGAAGTCGCCGACATCCTGCAAATCCCGGCATTCCTCTGCCGCCAGACAAAACTAATCGAAGCTGCGGCCCGGACCGGCCTGCCGCTGAATATAAAGAAAGGCCAATTCCTCTCCCCGTCCGACACCGAGCATGTCGCGGAGAAAGCCGCCGCCGGAAGCGGCGGCGTGATGTTTACCGAGCGGGGAACAACGTTCGGCTATGGCGACCTGGTGGTCGATTTTCGGGGCCTGGCCATGATCCGGCAACGGGGATATCCAGTTTGTTTCGATGCCTCACACAGTGTACAAAAACCCGGCGCGGCCGGCGGACATTCCGGGGGAGCGCGAGAATTTTTGTTGCCGTTGGCCCGCGCAGCGGCGGCGGTGGGCATTGACGCATTGTTTTGCGAAGTTCACCCCGACCCGGCCTCGGCAAAATCAGACAAAGACACCCAATGGCCCCTCGATCGCATCGATGAGTTGGTGGACACCGTGCTGGCGATTGACCAGGCTCGGCGGGACGTGGAGAAACAACCGTGAAAAAACAAACTTCCCGGCGCCGACCGTCCAAGGCCCGCCTGAACAAAATCAAGCTCTTCATATTTGATTTTGACGGGGTGTTTACCGATAACTTTATCTACCTCAGCCCGGACAACAATGAAATGAAGAAGTTTTATGTTCCCGATGGGGTGGGGATCTGGCTGTTGCACAATGTCGACCGACACGTCGCCATAATCACCGGGAACGACACCAAGACCACTCTGGCTCGCGCCCGGCGGCTGAAAATCAAACACGTGTATCAAAACGTCCGTGACAAAACCGTCCCTTACGGAGAATTGAAAAAGAAATTCGGGCTGACTGACGAAGAATGCCTCTATATGGGCGATGACCTGACTGACTTATATGTAATGCAACAGGCAGGCATTGCCATCGCCCCGGCCGATTCCCATCCAAAAATCATCGAGGTTGCCGATTGGGTTACCGCCAGACCGGGGGGCCGGGGAGCGATTCGTGAGACCATCGAGATGGTGTTGACCGCCCAGGGGAACCTGATGAAATCCTACGAAAAATAGCTGGACAGATAATGGACAGGAATAATAAAAAATCGGATTCCCGTCGTCTGGACTGCGCCCGGCGGGTGATCGCCCACGAGGCGGCGGCCATCTCCGGACTGGTCGATAAACTCGACTTGCAATTCGACCAAGCAGTCGAGATGCTCCTGGGTTGTAAGGGCCGGGTCATTGTTACCGGGATCGGCAAGTCGGGCTTGATCGGCAAAAAAATCGCGGCAACCCTGTCGTCAACCGGGATCGCCTCATTTTTCCTGCACCCGGCTGAGGGCGCCCACGGTGACCTGGGGCTGGTTTCGGCCGATGACGTTGTCCTGGCAATCAGTAAATCGGGAGATTCCGATGAACTGGTCGATATTCTCCCGCCACTCAAACGATTGAGCGTGCCGATAATACTCATTACCGGTAAAATCAAATCGCCGCTGGCCGGACAGGCCGATTGTGTGCTCAACGCCGCGGTAAACGGGGAAGCCGGACAAGATAACCTGGTGCCGACAAGCTCGACGACCGCCGCGTTGGTCCTGGGCGATGCGCTCGCGGTAACCTTACTCGAAGAACGTGGTTTTTCGCTTGAAGATTTCGCCCGGTTACATCCCAAAGGACAACTGGGTCGGCAGTTATTGTTGACTGTCGGGGACATCATGCACACCGGCGATGAGATCCCCATCGTCCGACAGGATGCTCCCATGAAAGACGTCATCCTGGAAATCACCACCAAGCGATTCGGTTCGACCGCGGTGGTGGATGACGGCGGCCGCCTGGTCGGCATTTTTACCGACGGCGATCTCCGCCGCTGGGTCGAAAAACGCGCCGATCCCCTGGCCGGCACCGCCGCCGAGGCCATGACTCCCGAACCGAAGACAATCTCCGGTAACGAATTGGCGGTGGTCGTGCTTAACCTCATGCAGCAACACAAAATCACCTGTTTGCTGATTGTCGATAACGACCATCGCCCGGTCGGGATCGTCCATCTGCATGATCTCCTTTCGGCGGGAGTGGTCTGATCACCGGGAACTAATCGGATGAGAATCTATAAAAAAAGATCATGAAACAATTTGAATACATACCCGGCGCTCGGCAATCGACGCTGAGATTTGTCGGAGCGCTGGCGGCAGCCGCCGTACTCGTAATAGCCGGTTGCACCAAACCTCAACCACCGAAAACCGGGCAGGAGATTTCGGGAGAATTTCCGACGTCCAGTGCCCGCAACACGGTAACCATTTTCACCACCGCAGGGATCAGGACAACCGAAATCTTTTCCGACAGTGTCGTCAACTACGCGGAGAAAGATTCGACACAGGCCTATACTCTCAAGGTCAACTTCTACGATAACGATGGCCTCTGGACCTCGTTATTGACCGCGGATTCCGGGGTCATTCGGGAGAAGACAGAAAAACTCGAAGTGTTCGGCGATGTCCGGGTAACTACGCGCGATTCGGTCCGCCTGACCACCACCCAACTGGCCTGGGACCCGAAGATTGCCAAGATCGTCTCGGATTCGTTTGTCACCGCCGAGCGTGAGGGCGATATCATTCGCGGCTACGGAATGGTCTCCGACCCGGATTTAAAAAATATTGTTTTCAAGCGGCAAATTTCCGGCCGAATCGAACTCAAAGAAGATTCGCTTTGAGAAGGGTGTGGCCCTGACCACAGGGATTTGCAAAAAGCTCTCTGGTCAGGACCACGCCAGCAGATGCGAAAATTCGTCATTCCCGTGAAGACGGGAATCCAATTTTTGGTGCCTCACCAAGAATAGACGAATAAGGCTGGATGTTTATTGACCTCATCACAGATTTCGCACCGGTTCGGTGCGGCACCGTTGCGGGGTGGGTTTCTAATTCTGTTCGTGGGTGGTTATTTTTCTATTTGAATCCCCTCACTAGATGATTGTGTACACCCGGACACAATAATTCATCAATTTTATGTGCGGGAACCTCGCAGACAAATCAACGAACGCTACGTCACCGCTTCAATCTTGTCCCAGCGAGCCATAATCATTTTCAGGTAGTCGCGGACTTCTTCGATCGCGCCCTCGCGATATTTCAATGCTTTATCGCGGTCGAAAACCGGCGCGCCCTCTCCGTCTTTGTAAATCAACACCGGGCCGGGGTAGGGATACGGCGCAATCGCCGGATTGAAGCGAAAGACCAGGTCTTCATCATAATCTTCTTCTTTGACCATCTCCGGATCGAGGGCCAGAATATAGCCGTTTTCATCACACCCGGCATGGCCGCCGGCCTGCCCATAAACTTTTTCGCACACCGGCGAAGCGAGATACCACCAGTCGACGACGACATACTTTTTCCCGGTTGTCTGATGTGCCTCGTAAGCCGCATCTTTTAGGGCACCGGTATTTCCGCCGTGACCGTTTAGGACGATGATGCGTTCAAATCCCTGCCGGGCGAGCGCAATCATGATTTCGGTAACGTACGCCGTGAAGGCATTTCCGGAAACCGGAATCGAGCCGGGATATCCCGCCAATCCTTTGACCATCCCATACGGAATCGTCGGGCAGATCATCGCCTCCAACGCATCGGCGATCGATTCGGCAAGGTCGGTGGGGATGAGGTTATCGGTGCCCAAAGCGCAAACGCCGTGCGCTTCAACCGTGCCGATGGGGAGAATTGCCCGCGATAGTTTATTCGGAACCTGCCGGTGAAACTCCTGCCAGGTTATCCGTTCGAGATAGGTCGGCATCGTACCACCATGATAAGGGTTAGCCAAAATGAAGACCCGTGTCGCCTGCCCGTGTCGCGCCGCGACCGTTGTCGGTTACTTTTGGGAAGACTCTTTGTCTTTCTCCACATACTTCGCCAGGATTTCTTCGGTAGCCCGCGCAGCATCTTCATCGCCGGTCAGGCGAAAATGGTTAATATCCCGGATGATAAATTCGATGTCTTCCTGGTGAGAGATATCATACCATAAATCGAGTTCACGCCATTCGATATCCAGTTCCTGCAGACGCTCGCAGATTGCCGCATATGCCCGGTCGGTCCCCAGCGGCACCTCAGCAAAGAGTTCAGGGAAATGCGCGCTCATGCCGACCAGATACAGCCCCCCACGGATGGTCGGACCGAGGACAACAGCGTGATTTTTCAATTCACGCATCGCCCCGGCCAGATGTTGCCGGGTGATCGTCGGATTATATCCCCCCACCATTAACACTCGCTCATAACCGCCGGCAAAGCAATGTCCGACCGCGTCACGGGCCCGCTCACCTAATTGTATAACTTTCTGCGTGAGGACTTCCAACCGCTCCGGCAGGACGGCAAAGGCCTGCCGACCGGCGTATCGCTCCTGCAGATTCGTCACGGCGCGCGCAACCATTCTTGCCCGGTCTTTCGGCGCCACGGCTACTTTGATATCGACTTCTTTCAAGGGCGTACTCGAACAGATAATATCCTCGACGAATGCTGTTTTCAGTTCCAGCATCTGCTTATCGGTAAAAACACGCAGGACCGGCAGTCGGTCGGCGTTGGTGATCGGGTTCTTAATCAGTATGAGTAGTGCATCCATCGTGTCGACTCCCTTTGCCAAGCCGAATAATAATCAATTTTCGGCCGGTGGACAACCCTTGCCCGTAGTGGAGAAAAACGTCACGCATCATTTTGATAAAGTCGATGTTCCCGGATATAGCTCGCCACCGCCGGCGGAACAACCTCGGCAAATGGTTGGCCTGCTCCAATTAGCGCGCGGACTTTCGTAGCCGAGATATCATGCGGCGCCATCCGGATATTCTCATGCCGATAGCCGGGAGCAAACTCCCCCTGGAAACCCGGACGCTCGGCGACGAGAAAACAAACCTGCTCGGCCAAACGGTCGGGAGCTTTCCAGGTTGGAATTTCCGCGGCGGTGTCCGCCCCCACCAGGTAATAAAGCTCAGCTTCCGGATGTAACCGGGCAATCGCGGCCACGGTATCAACCGCGTACGACGCTCCACCACGCCGGCGTTCGATATCCGAAACGATAATCGACGACCTGCCGTCAAACGCCAGGCGGGCCATGGCCAGGCGGTCGGCAAATGGCGCATACGGCATGGCCTTATGCGGTGGGTGAAAAGTCGGAATGACGTAGAGAGGGTCGAGGGTGAATTGATCAACGGCCGCAACGGCGAGGGCGACATGACCCAGATGAATCGGGTCGAAACCGCCGCCGTAAACCCCCACTCTGGTCACGGCTGCGAATCCGGATTTGCCTCCACCGGTTCGGGGAGCAGGGGTTGAATTTTCCTGATACGCTTTTGCGCCTTGGGTGTCGTTTTGTTTTCGGGGTATAGATAGACCAGCTTTTCGTACCAAATTAACGCCGAGTCGTAAACTTCGCGGTGGCGATACGATTCGCCCATCAGGTAGAGTGTCTCCGGGACATACGGCGAGTCGGGATATTGATCGAGCACCAACTGCAGATAGACTTGCGCTGCGCGATAGGCCTTCATTCGATAATAGAGTTTACCGGCTTGAAAATCCCTCTTCGACAAACGTTCCCAGCAAGCCGCCAGCAGCGTGTCCGCCGCCGGCAACAACTCACTCGTCGGATAATCGTCCTTGAATGCCTGCAAAAAATTCACGCAGGAAGTCGTATAATTCTGATCCAGACCAATATTTTTGGGGGCGCCGTAAAAAAAACAGCGGGCGCGCATCAACTCGGCATCGTCGACCAACGGGCTTGAAGGGTACTGCACAACGAACCGTTGAAATTCTCCAGCGGCCAGTTCGAAATCTTTCTGGTTATAATAACACATCCCCACGAGATACTGTGAGGAATCGGCCACCACCGCACCGGGATTCTCAAAAATCAACGACTCGAACAACAGCCGAGCATCTGCAAATTTCCTTGCTTCATATTTTTCCAACCCGTCACGGAATTTTTCTTCCGGTGAAAGGGCGCTTTTCGGTTTTGTTCCCGCGCAGGAAACAGTCAACATAACCAGAGCGGCCAAAAATAATAAACGTCGGCAAAAATCGAGTGTCGTCATCAACATCCTGTTCTTTTTATTCCCGGACCCGCGCAATGATAATACACCCCGGCCCACTGCTCAAGCAAAAACGCCTCCTTGATCATAACCCCGAACACAGGTGAAGTTCGTAGTCGATTGTCACCGGACAGAAAAAAAGAGATAAGTCAGCGTCCCGAGAAACACACCAACCCCGACCGGCGCCACCCAGCGGCTGACAAAATCTTCGGCGGGAGGAACCGGCCCCAGGTCGAACAGGCCGTCGTTGAGGATCGCCAGGCGGGCAGCGGGTATCCAATCGGTATAAGTTCGGGCGATTGATCGCCATTCGCCATTCGGCATATCGGGAAGCGACGGCACATGTATCGATAGGCCGACATCGAGGCGACGCTCAACCCAGTACCGGCCGAACGGCGATCGACGGGTTTTCCTCGCCAGAAAAAAATGCCACTTACGCAGGGCATACCGACAAAGGAATGGATCAGTATCTGCATCGGTCGGCGCAACGGCAAATGCCGCATCCAGCCAGTGATTCGTGGAATCCGGGTGCCGAGGATAAAAGCGAACACGAGCACCGAGACCAAATTCGTTTTCGATTTCATTGACCAGCGAGGTGAGCGAATGTCGAAGAAATTCCGAGTGAGTGGGTTCGGCGCCGGTGGAATCGACCGCCGCCGGAGCCGATGACGAGAAAATAACACAGTAAAACAACAGGAATGAAAGACAACGCAGGCGTCCGGATCGTGGTTTAGAGACCGGTCGGGAGATGACCGGCCGTTTACTGAATCGGCAGTTCGAACTGGGTTGGTTCCCAGGGAACTTCCGCGCCAAATCTTTCACGCAATGCGAAATAATTTTTCTTCACCCGTCGGAAATAGGATGTCGGCAATTGTTGGCCGTTTCTAATCCGCGACCTGATTGCTGTTTCCCCGTAATTATACGCAATGATGGCCTTCTTAACATCCTTGAACTGCGCAACAAGTTCAAAGAGATAGTGAGTCCCTAAACGCACATTATATTCAGGTTCAAACAACTGGTCGGCGTGTTTCCAGCCCAATCCGCGACGATTGGCAACCGCCTTCGCCACCGACGGCTTGATCTGCATCAAACCACGCGCTCCCATACTCGAAACTTCCCGCGGCCCAAAAGTCGACTCGGTTACAATCATCGCCACTAACAACAGCGGATCGAAGTTGTACCGACGCCCCCCTTCAACGATCACCCCGGCCACCCGCGCACGTTGGTCGTCGGTCAACCGGCTGTCCAGTTGGTCGATTATTTGCACCATCAGTTCTTTTTCATCAAGATCGACCCCGGCCATCACCTGGCGATACAGGGTCTCAGCCCGCACCTGCCGATCGCGGTTCAGCGAGCTGTCGCTCACCCGTGTACCAACAAACGTCATAACCAGGACCGGAATCGGTATAATCAGCCCGCGCAGAACCCAGCGACGATATGACCGCGATACTTTTCGGGTTACCAATTTTGGCCCAAATTCCCCGCCGTTGCCGGGCGAATGCGAAAATGTCGAGGAGCCGTGTACCATACCATTATGCCTAAGGGGTGATACCATCAATTAAGAATATTGTTTGGCTTTTGGCGCGAATATAACCGAAAATGCGGAAAAGACAAGAAAAATCGCTATTTTACACTGCCGAAAAGGTCGTAACCGTCTGCCTGTTCAACAGTTACATCGACAAATCCCGGTTTCTGACCACCATTTGTCGTCACAAAGATTGTCCCATCTATCTCCGGAGCATCCGCCATGGTGCGACCCTCCCACATATCGTCATAGATGTCGGATGGCGTTTCAAGGAGACAGCGAAGGGACTGCCCGACATAACGTTGTGACCGCCGGCCTACAATCGTCTCCTGCATCGAGAGAAGTCGTTCGACACGACGATCAGTCTCCCCGGGGGTTGGCGTATCGGGATGGTTGAACACCGCCGTGCCGGCCTCCGGAGAATAGGCGAACGCCGCCAAACGGTCAAATTCGAATTCCTGGATAAAATCGATGAGTTCGTTGAAACACTTTTCGGTTTCCCCGGGATGACCGAGCAGGAAAGTCGTGCGAATCACGACATCGTCGATCCGGTCACGCACACGGGCCAGGCGATCCTCTATGATCGACCGGGTAACCTTGCGATTCATCACCCGCAGAACATCGTCAGAGATGTGCTGGAGAGGCAAATCGAGATAAGGGATCGTTTTCTTGCTGGCGGCGATGGTATCGATCAGCTCATCAGTCAAATGCATGGGGTGCATATACAGTAGTCGCAGCCAGAAATCGCCGGGGATCTTGTCCAGGCGGCCAATCAGTGCCTGCAATGACGATTGTCCATTATCATTGCCAAACGCCGCCGTATCCTGCGCAACTAAAATTACCTCTCGGACACCCGCGTCAACAAAGCGCCGAACCTCGTCTTCGATATTTTCCATCGACCGACTGTGCAGGCTGCCCCTGATCTTGGGGATAATACAGTAGCCGCAATGATTGTTGCAGCCATCGGAGATTTTCACATAACCATGCAACGACCGCGGAACCAGACGGGCGGTCTGATTAAGATCGCCTTGCGCCTCCGGTGAACCAATCCAACAGATACGGCCGTTAACCGGTTTCTCTTCGCCGTTCAGGACGCGCACGACCAGATCGGGGCGCTGGAGACCAATGATCGCATCGGCCTGCGGAATTTGTTCACAGAGTTCTTTGCCATATCGTTGGGCCAGACAACCGGTAACCACGACCGGCCCGCCTTGCTGTTTGCGACGAAAAACGGCCTCAAAAACCGCTTCGATCGACTCGGACTTGGCCTGGCTGATAAAACCACAAGTATTCACAATTTCCGCGGCGGCTTCCTCCGGGGAATCAACGATATTCCAACCGGCTCCATTTAAATATGCCGAAAGAATATCGGAATCGACCTCATTCTTGGGACAGCCGAGGGTATTGATGTAAACTGTTTTTATTGCCGGTGTCTCACCCATGGCGCTTTCTTTCGCAATGCTGATTGAAGATTACCAATTCTGCGGTTGTGTCAACCAAGCCACTTTCGCTTTAAACCCGTGAATCCGACGAGGGGTTAAGGCCGGACATCTTCCCTGCCGCTCCAGTACCCTGCGAATGTTACGAAAATTCGCCTAAGTTGTTGGCGGTCGGGGAACTTGCGTGAAGAATTATCCGATGGTTTTCAGAGGTGCTCAGGATTGTGAAGCAGACCTATTTCTTGGACGGCATAAAGATAACTTCAACAGAATCAGCCAAGTCCAATGAGTACGCTTCATCATTATCCCCCGTGTCTTTTTTGACATGGCTAAAAGACAATTGGACCCGGTCATCATTGTAATCGACATAATCAGCCCGCAGAACCAGAAATAGTTCAGGCTCAATCCAGACAGTCAGCCGTTGTATCGCTGCAGTCTGGGTCCGTGCAACTGTGCGAACACGCAGAACCGCTTCGTTTGCCAGCGAATCCACTGCACAGTCCACCGGCAGATAATCACGCCGCAAGGCCCAGAGAAAATCGGTCGGCAAACCCGCACGGGCCGTCGAATCGAGCACACGGATTGTGACCTGGTTATATACCGGAACATAATGCCAGAGGGTATCGCCGCGACCGACAAAGATCTCGGCACCGGCCTCGACCCGAAATCGGCCGGCCGGATCCAGCCAGACCCGTCCCTCCAGAGGTTCCTGTTCGCCGAAAACCGATGATGTAGTCTGCTTATGATAGGAAAACGTGATCGGCCCCTGCTCTCGATAACTTTTCTCCAGGCGTGTCAGTGTCTCATCCGCCAAACAACCGCCCGGCGCTTCGTCCGCCCGAACACATACCGGTCGCCAGGCCGCAAAATAAACCATCGCGAGTACAACCGACGACAGGAGGAGACAAAAGAAGCCGTGACATCTTTGCTCACCGGCCGTTCGATTCGACTGCAAACGTCTTCGCATTGGATCAACCCCGATTTTCATACACCTGGCTACAACGATTGATTGAAATCCGTTTGGCGAGGGTTACGAGAACCGAGCCGGGCGGCGGCTATGCGGTACGATAGCCGGCGTCATGCAGAATATCGGCCAGGTTCACTCAACCTTGGGTCACCGCGTTGAATATCTCGGTCAGCCCGGCTTTGTCGACCAGAACTTCCCGCGCCTTGCTGCCGTCGTATGGTCCAACGATCCCGGCCTCTTCCAGCTTGTCGATTAAACGCGCCGCCCGTTGATAGCCGACCCCCAACCGTCGCTGAAGTAACGAGACCGACCCCTGTTTATTGCGCACGACAACCTCAGCGGCCTGGCGCAGAACCATGTCTTCCGGATCAAGCTCCTGCTCTCGCTGTTTTTTCTTCTCTTCGTCGAAACTCTCTATCTTGGTGGTTTCCACCGTCTGCGCCTTGAAGAAATCGACCATACGTTCGGTTTCCTCGCCGCTGACATACGCACCGTGCAACCTGACCGGTTCGGGCGTCGTGGGTGAGACAAAGAGCATATCACCCCGCCCGAGAAGTTTTTCCGCACCGTTGGCGTCAAGGATTGTCCGCGAATCCACTTTACTGGCGACCTGGAAGGCAATGCGCGACGAGAAATTGGCCTTAATCAAACCAGTGATCACATCGACCGACGGCCGCTGGGTAGCCAGCACAAGATGGATACCCACCGCCCGCGCCATCTGCGCCAGACGAGTGATCAATGTCTCAATTTTATTAGCCGATGAACTCATCATCAGATCGGCCAACTCATCGACGATGACAACAATATAGGGCAGTTTATCATCAGCGGCCGCGCGCGCATTATATTCGGCCAGATTGCGCACCCGAACGCTGGAGAGTTTCTTATATCGGTCATCCATTTCCCGGACGCAGTCTTCCAGCAGTCGCTCAGCGCCGCGCGGCCGGGATACGACACTCTTTTCCAGGTGAGGGATGCCCTCGTAAATCGACAACTCCAGCATCTTCGGATCGACGAAAAGAAAACGGAGTTCCCGGGGGTGCAACCTAAACAGTAAACTGGTGATGATCGCATTAATGCATACGCTCTTGCCCGACCCGGTCGCTCCGGCAATCAACAAATGCGGCATTACCGAAAGGTCGGTCACAAACGGCCGCCCGCCGATATCTTTCCCCAACGCCAGGGGGAGTTTCAAATCGGCATCGGCATAGTCCGGGGATTGGAGTATTTCGCGGATATAAACATCCTCGGCTTCCGGATTAGGCACCTCGACCCCAACTGCCGCTTTCCCCGGAACCGGGGCTACGATCCGAATGCGTCTGGCGCGCAACACTAAGGCGAGATCATCGGCCAGGTTGACAATCTGATTGACTTTGACACCGGGGGCGGGCTGGAATTCGAGACGGGTAATCACCGGTCCGGGGAATACTTCGACACTATCTTCGATGATCCCAATATCAAAGGTAGCCAGCGCGGCTTTCAGGGCCGCGGCGGCATTGTTCCCGGCATGAACTTTCTTTTTAATGCTGTCCCGCTCCGGCGGGTTGGCCAACAACTCTTCGGACGGAAAATCGAAATCGGCAAATTCGGGTCGTTTCCGCTTGACGAGCTTAACTTTACGCGATGGTTCATTCCGGCCGGTCTTCGCTGACCGACCGGCCGGCGCAGGAGTGGCCGTCATCGCCGCGACGGGATCACGCTCGGTTGGCGGGGGTTCTTCCGACTGCAGGTAGTCGGGCTGAGAGACCGATTTTTCGACCGGAATATCCTCGACATCCTTTTCGGGGAGGATTACCCGGCCAAAGCGGGTCAGTTTGTTTTTCCATGACGGCCAATCGAAAGACCAGCGAGGCCCCGGCTTCTTTTGCACAGTCCGCGAACGTTTGCGCGAAGCCCCGGAACGGGCCGTCGACGAGTGCGAGGGAATATGTACCGCGATACGGTGCCAGGGAAAGAGCAGATAAGCCATCCCACCCAGGATGCAGACCAGGATCAAACCCGCCCCCCAGACACCCAACAGGCCGGAAAATAATCCGGAGAACCAGTAGCCGACAGCTCCGGAAAATGAGAGTGCATAATTATCAAAGGGAATTCCCGCCGAGGCCGCCTTAAGATTTACCAGAATACCAACGATAAAAAGGACGGCCAGGACCAGAGCCACGCGACGGCTCAAGACCCGCCAGACTTGCCCGAACAACATCCGCAACCCAAACAACAGACCGGTGATCGGCAAGGCCACCGATGATACACCAAGTGCGGTGATCAAGACGAAAGCAAACCAGCCGCCGAACACTCCCGCTGAATTATGGACATGATATGTGCTGGTCCAGACTTCTCCCGCGTCGGCGGAGAACCACCGGTCGTCGTTAAAGTTATGTGTAATAAGCGATAACAGGACAAAAAGTGAGATAGTCACAAGCATCAGCCCGAGAATCTCAGCTTTACGCCGGATTGTTACTTTATTCCACCACATATATGATACACAACGGGCGGGAATTTGCCCCCCAACCCTCACGGTAAGTAAAAACACTCGCCGGAATAGTCAATGACAAAGCGACAGCAAAAAAAAGGTAGGGGCACTGTGCCCCTACCTTAAATTGGATAGACCGATTGCTACTTGACCGCTGCTTTCAGCTTTAGTCCAGCTTTGAATTTCGGGACTTTTGCCGCAGGGATGCGGATCGATTCGCCCGTTTTGGGATTCCGGCCTGTGCGCGCTTTGCGTTTGGTCACCGTAAAAGTGCCGAAACCGACAAAGCTGACCTTCTTACCCTTCTTCAAGCTCATCGTAATCCCATCGATCATCGACTTCATCGCGCGGGATGCCTGCGCCTTGGACATCTTCGTGTCTTTGGCGATTTTTTCGACCAACTCTTCGCGGGTCATTTTACCCCCCCTGTGAGGTGTGATACTTCCCTGCCGTTTCGCTTTCTGCGGCCACGATACCGGCGGCTCCAATACCTGTCAATACTTATTTTGCGCCACACCCCAAAAAAACCAATAACGACAAGGCCTTCCGGAAGGTACCCCCGTCAAACCCCCGAAATCGCTGGCGAAATCGCCGATACAGGTGAAGTATCCTCTCGAAGTTGACCAACGAAGCAGGAATAGACATAAGCCATTATTAGATAATATCTTAAATGGAAAATCAGTTAAGGACGGCCCCGGTGATCCCGCTCTCTGATTTTTCAATTTTGATATCCGGCAGCGCCTTGACATTAATTTTAAAGTAGTATCCGGCCCGCCCGCCCCCCGGCACCCAGCGAAACTGCCCCTCCCAACAATGAAGATCACGGCTGAACACAAACTCCTGATCGGAGGTGCGATGGTTCGCCAAATCGTAATTCGTCGTAAAATTCACGCGCCAATTCGGGGTGGGAGAAATCTGCAGGGATCCGCCGATCCAGTGGCTCTTGGTGATGCGGTTTAACGAGCGACTCTCATGGTAGCGGTACGAGATCGAGGCGTTAAACGGCAAACCGCCCGGCTCGGTCGAGATCGTATCCGAGGTGTTCCAGTCGGAAAACGGCGCAAGCGCAGACGCTCCGCCCACCAAAGAAGTTGCCGTGCTGATCGAGAAACTGGTCAGGCGTGGTTTGGTCCACTGTAAATCGAGTGTCTTCGGATTATATAGATCGTGGGTCGCCGAGACTGAGAAACTGACTTTCTGCACCAGCCGTGTACTTAACGACGATGAAAGCGTCGACCACTTCCGTTCGTCGGATTCAAAATTATAGCGGGTCGAGATACTCCCGGAAAGCAACGACAACTTCTTCTCCTTGCCCCCCCGGATGATTTTGGCATCGAGATTATTCCCCAGACTCAGTGAAAGAGATTGGCTCCGTCGTGACGAGCCACCGCCCTTGCCGGTGAATGCACGGAGATCGTCGTGCGCGGTCACCGAGGGGGAAAAGGCATAGGAAATCCGCGGCGAGAGTGTATGCCGAAATGTCTCCAGGCCAAATAGCCGGGGATGTACGGCGCCGTAAAGGTTCGAGTTCGCCGAGACGCTCATAGTCAACGAGGCGCGCCCCGCCGGCGCATTGATCAGGACACTGTCCTGTTCGGCTCGGTCGGTGGCAAAAACATAGTACCAGGTTTCCTGAGCGGCGAGACTGGGCGAGACGGTGATATATGAGAATAATTTCTGCGGTGCCGAAAAAGAGATATTCTGATTGAGCGTCGCATATCGTTTGTCACCCGATGACCCTTGTGAGATATTATGCGAAAAGCCGGAGGAGTAAGAATACCTGATCGAATGATACCAACGAGACTCAGCGTCTGCCCCGTCCGGCGCGGGGATCAACGACCGGTTAAACAGTGAAAAAGCCACCGACGGCAACAACCGGGTGACCACATCGGCGTCGAGGTTGTCGGTATTTTGTACGGCCATGGTTAACGACGCCCCGGTCCAGCGTTTGTTGATGTTGATCTGCGAGCGGATGCTCCGGTTACGCCGGTCTTCCGGATCGTGGCTGAAATCGGTGTAGAAGTCCGGGTCGGAGACAAAACTCCCGCTCCCGGAAATCGACAACGTGGGCGAGACCGTATGCCGGTGATAACCCTCCAGACTCCAACGCGTTTTTTTCTGACGGATTGGCACAGCGGGAGAGGTGTTCCAGCGCTCCTCACGGGCATACGTGCCGGTCAACGAGCCGGACAGAACATACCGCAGGCCGTAACGGACTGTGCCGCGAAACTGCAGACCGGTCTCTTCACGAATGTTGACTGCGGTTTCCAAATCCCAATACTGCGAGGCGGCCCAGTAATAGCCGATATTGTCGACAAAACGCCGGCCCTGTTCAAAATTCCCGATATTCATCGAAAGAAACCCCGAATGCCGTCCCGGTTTGATCGGAAAAACATAATACGGAATCTCTAATGTCGGCAACTCGTCGATATACAACCGCACCGGCCGCGCGATGACTTTGTCGTCGCGGATGATTTTCATCATCTTGCCCCGGAAAGAATAATGCGGGTGGTCTTTCCGGTCACAGGTCGTATAAACTCCATTTTTGACAAAGAATTCCCGGTCGGTATATTTATAAAAATCATCACCATAATAGTAGGCCTTGTCATATTCGGTAAATGAGCCGGTGATCCGACCGCGGCCGGTGCCGACATCGTAGGTCAATGTCTCGCCGAGGACGGTTTGTTTGCCGTCTTCCAGGATCGGCGGCCCGATCCAAACCCCGGCAGAATCCGGATGGGGACGGCCCTCGGCCGCCAGCAATTTTTTCTTCGTATTGTAACGGATCTGATCGGCAGTAAGGACGATTGCTCCATAGTCGAGCTTGCCATTTCCCGACAGATACAATTGTGAAGAGTCGGGCAGGAATTCAATGACATCCGACGAATAGACGATGGTGTCGATTGCGTCGGTGTGACGCCCTACGGGATTATAGTAGGTCCCCCGCCCACCACCGCGCACGATGGCATGGTCGATTTGGCCGTCTGTCAGGTGGATAGTCAGTGTATCGCCCGATATATTATTTTCACCACGTAATTCGGCGGTCGTATCCTGGTTGGCCGCGGGCAGATATGTTGAGCGGGCGGCGCCGACCGCGTCGATGCGCAAGAGTCGGTTATCGGCCAACAGAAAGGTGATCTCATTGCCCCATAGTTGGTTTTGCTCACCGCGATATGAGACATCCTCCGTGACAAGCCGATCAGGCGCTACGGCATTCATGCTCAGAGAGTCTACCGATGATATTCCGGCGGCGAGAGTATCGACAGCGAGAGTGTCGGGTACGACATAGTCCGGTTTGGCGGCACCGGCAACCCGTGTGTCGGCCCCGGGCCGATAAATGGCCTCGGCATTGTTGATTACCCGGACTCGTTCCAGTTGACGGTTGACCGAATAGAGAATCAGCGAGTCGCCGCTGGTTTGGGCGCCCACGCCGCGCCCGACCGGGTCGATTGTCATTATGATAATCCCGGAATCCGCCCAGGTTTCGGCCTTCCCGCAGGTAGCCGTCCAGTCACCGCGACGGACAAACACGTTGCCTTTGGCGATGCCTCGTCCGGTCTTTCGATCGTATTCCAGTCGTCCACCGAGGATTTCTGTCTGTCCGGTCGAATCGGCAAAATCAAGGATCATCCGGGGCAGCGAATCGCAGATTGCATAATTCTGTTCACGCTGGAAGACCATCCGCTCGCCCTCAATCCGGGTGTGCTCCAACGAATCGACCAGCAGAGCATTGCCATAGGCCCAGCCCAACTGGCTGTCGCGATGATAGACGACCGAATCGGCAAGAAGGTAGCGACCCGGTTGTTCCATCCGCACGTCGGTGAAAGCGCGCAATGTCTGCTCACCTTGATCGTAAACCAATGAATCGGCATACGTTGTCCGGTCACCCTGAACCAGCAGGACATTTCCCCGACAGATTATTCTGTTTTCCGACTGCAGGCGGGCCGCCCAATCACAATAGAGACGATCCTCTCCGATCCCGTAGATCACATCGCCATACGAAAAATAATCTATGCCGGCGTCGGTCGTCCGCAGCAGCGTTGAATCGGCCTGGATCAATTCGAGCGTGCGGACTTTCCCCTGTGCTGCGCATCGGCCGGCCGTACTGAGAACGATAACCGCGGTCAACAATCCAATGATTTTTGCCGGCCTTCCCATATTCATTATAACCGGGAACAATTTGGCTGTTCTCCCCCGGAACCGATCAGGCATTGAGCGCCTGGTCCAGATCGGCACAGAGATCGTCAACATCCTCCAGCCCTGCCGACAAGCGGATCAACGCGTCGGAGATCCCCGACGCCGCCCGTTCTTCGGGGGTCTGGAAATATTGTGAAGTCAATGCGGGCAGACTGGCCAGCGATTCGACCCCACCCAACGAGGTCGCATTGGCGATCAATTCCAGCGAGTCAATCGTTCGAATTGCCTCGGCCAGCCCGCCATAAACTTCAAAACTGACCATTCCGCCAAAACCGGACATCTGTTTGGCCGCGATTGTATGTCCAGGCGAGTCGGGCAATCCCGGATAGAACACCCGCCGGACTTTCGGATGGTCATCAAGGTATTCGGCGATTTTCTGTGCGGCAAAATTGTGGCGTTCGACCCGCACCGCCAGCGTCTTAAGGCCCCGTTCGACCAAAAATGCCGCATGCGGATCCATGCAGCCACCGAGGAATTTTCGGGTTTTCCAGGTGGGCGAAATCAACTCATCACAACCGATCACCGCGCCGCCGATCACGTCGGAATGTCCGCCGATATATTTGCTTGCCGAATGCATCACCAAATCAACACCAAGATCGAGTGGCTTTTGGTTGATCGGTGAGGCGAACGTGTTGTCGCAGACAGTCAAAACACCTCGTTCCCGGGCGGTATTGGCGATTGCGGCGATATCGAGGACGCCAAGGGTGGGATTCACCGGGGTCTCAAACCATAATAACCTGGTCGATTCATCCAGATGGTCGGCCAGTTGATCGAAGCTGGCCAGCGGGATATAGTCGATTTGCACACCGAATCGGCTGAGGATATCGTTGAACAGACTGGTTGTCCCGCCGTAAAGAGAACCGGAGGCCAACAGCCGATCACCGGCCTTGAGAAACGTCATACAAATTGTTGCCGTCGCGGCCATCCCCGAGGACAACAGCAATGCCTGCTCGCCGTTTTCCAGGGCAGCCAGCCGTTTTTCCGCGGCCTCGATCCCCGGGTTGGCATACCGGGAATAGAGATACCCCCCGGCCTTGCCCTCCTGCAGGTCGATTAAATCCTGCGAATCGGCAAACACATAGTTGGTTGTCTGGAATATCGGCGTGACCAGCGCGCCATTGTACAATTGCCCGGCATCCCCGGCGGCAACACACTTGGTATGGTCTTTCCGTTTCCATTTATTCGACATCGTGCCACCTCCATCGTCGGCTTGCATAATCTGGTGCGCGCTGACTTTGAGCAAGGGAAATGATTACCTCCGATACCCCACAAACAAACGAGGCGGGCCGAAGGCCCGCCCCACACACAGCGCATTCATGTCCCCGGACTATTTGGGTTGCTTCAGGAAAAACTTGACTCCGCCATTTTTGTCAACGTCGATCATAACATAGTTCAATCCCTGACCGGGAGGATAATCCCACGATTTTGATTCGCCATTGGCCAGCACGAATTCCACATCTTCGATTGTTTCTCTCTGCTCTCTGCTGTCTACAAAGGTTTGGTGGTAGACATGCAGTCGGCATTTACTTTCGGTGCCGTATTGACTGTCGCCGATCATGGTAATTAACAACTGCCGTTCCGGATCGGCGGACATACCGCGGCCACCACCCAACAGGAAACATTCTTCTGTTTTGTCTTCAGCAAACGAGGACGGTTCCAGGGCAACTTCGCCGATAATCTGTCCTTTGTCGACACGGATGACAATCTCGTCGGCCTCTACCTGAATGCCGACCAGCAATTCCTCCCGCCCGCCGACATAACCCAGGGAATAATTTCGTTCGTAGGATGAAATCGGCTGGCCGCCTTTGCACGGCGTGACAGTACACTACGACCCCTCCTTGCAGCGGTTTTCGACCTTGGCCCGGTATGAGTTACCGGGAGTAACCGCTATCCGCAATTCTCCACCGACAGAGATACGCCGGGCCAACGGGGCTTCTCCCGTTGCTTTTCCGCTGATCGAGGAAAGCGCGGCCTCGATTTCCTCCGGCGTTTTGAGTCGCGTATAATCCGCTGGAATCTGCAACAAGGTCTCATCCACCCCACCCTGGGTGATATTTTGTAACTCCGTTAGTCCGTCACCATATTCGGCTCCGAAATGCATCACCGATTTGACGATAAAATCAAGTTTCGCGGAATTCCAGACTTCCAGAATCACGGTTGTGTCACCGGGGTAAGAATATAATGTCTTTGTGCAGTCATAGCCATTAACCGTCTCTGTACCAGCCGGTGTGCCTTCCATTTGCTTAATGGTGAGCGCCAGGCCTTTGAGCGGGTTGGCAAATGCCCCGGCGGCGCCGTCCAGCGCCTTATACTCTTTGGTCTCAGGATTAAGCGCCAGCGTGGTATCTGTTGTGCGATTCTCGATTGCCAGAAATTGTTCCTCACCGTCGAGATTTTCTACCCGGTATATCATTCCCTTGACATACAATTTTGCGGTCAGCGTATCGCCGGGCTGGACCAACACCAGGTCGGCAGTAAACTCCACCGCGAGAACGGGGGTAAGACCGAGCACAAAAACCGTGAGCAATGCAAGACCGATAATCAACTGACAATGCCGGTTTCTACTCATACGTGCCCCTCCCAGGACAAATATCGTTATTAGGTTTGGTTACCAAATAATTATACCTCTGCACGCTCCGGGAAAAAACTCTTTTCTGCCATAATGACCCGTGAGAAGTGACACTCTTCTGTCCGGTACGGGCGTATTATGGAGGTGTCCGGGATGAGGCGATATTGAAGGAGAGTCTGAATGAAAAAAACATATTTCACACCGGAGATATTCACATTCCTGCGGCAACTGAAGCGAAACAACAACAAGCAATGGTTCGAGAAGAACAAAAGTCGTTACTTCGAGGTAATCCGTGATCCTTTCCTGGAGTTTATCGCGGATTTCAGCCCGGAATTGAAAAAAATCAACCCATATTATCTCTCAATACCCCGGCCGGTCGGTGGATCGCTGTTCCGGATTTACCGGGACGTACGCTTTTCTAACAATAAAACACCCTACAAAACCCATGCCGCCGCGCAGTTCAACCACACCGACGGGAAAAACGTCCATGCGCCCGGGTTTTATCTGCATCTCGAACCGGGGAATGTCTTCGCCGGCGCGGGTATCTGGAAACCCGATTCCAAGACTTTAAACAAGATCCGCCAAAAAATGGTCGACGAACCGGCAAAATGGAAACGCGCGATCGGCGGCAAACTGATCAAGTCGATGGGTACGCTGGAGGGCGACAAGCTCAGCCGACCGCCGCGGGGGTTCGACCCCGATCATCCACTTGTCGAATACTTGAAGATGAAAGATATCCTGGTGCTCTTGCCCTTGAGTGAGAAAGATGTTTGTTCACCGGATTTCATGGCCCGCTTCACCAGATGTTGCCGGGCGTCCTGGCCGCTGGTCAAATTTATCACCGAAGCCATCGGGCTGAAGGTATAGGATAGGCACTTGGATTGCACCAATCGAGAGACCTTGACTCCGCCCTGACGAGGCCATGGTTTCGGTATTCTTTGGTATACCATAGGATCAATTCGCCGCCTTCACCTCGTTAAGCAGCGAGCCGATTCCCTCGACTTTGACTTCGATCACATCCCCAGGCCTCATCGGCGAAATACCCTCCGGCGTACCGGTCGAAATCAAATCGCCCGGCAACAGCGTCATAATTTCGCTGATATAAGCAATCAGAAAAGGTACCGGGAACAACAGGTCGGCCGTATTCCCCGACTGCTTCAGTTCGGCATTAAGATACGATTCGACTGTTATAGACAGCGGATCCAACTCGGTCTCGATATGCGGCCCCACCGGACAGAACGTATCGAACCCTTTCCCCCGGGTCCATTGCCCGTCTTTTTTCTGCAAATCCCGCGCGGTGACATCGTTGACACAGGTATATCCCCAGACATGGGAAAGAGCCTCGGCCTCGGAGACCTGCCGCGCTTTTTTGCCGATGACCACCCCCAGTTCCGCCTCATGGTCGACCCGCTTCGACGACGGCGGGTAGATAATCGCCTCGCCCGGGCCGATTATCGCGGTCGGTGGTTTCATAAACAACACCGGGTTTTCCGGCAGCTCGGTTGCCGACTGGCTCTCTTTTACATGCAATGCATAATTCAGTCCGACACAGATGATTTTCGACGGCTCTACCGGGGCAAGCAGGGTAACCTCGTCAAGCGCAACACTCTTCCCGGTCGGCTCGCCGCCGTCGTAAGGCGCATTGTCATAGGCCTCAATCGTTTCGCCCCACAATCGTCCCCAGGTCGGCTGTTCGCCGGTTGTATATCGCACAAATTGCGCCATAGTTTAATCCTCGTCTTTGGCAAGTTCACCCAATTTTACTCTTAACAGATTTTCAACCCCGACGGCCAGCGCATTCAGGTCATATCCGCCCTCGAGCGTCGATACCCAGCGGCCGGCACAATGCTCGTCGGCGATTTGCCTGACAATCAGTCCCGCGCGAATGAACCCCTCATCGGAGACATTCAACGAGGCCAGTGGATCGGCCCGATGCGCATCGAACCCCGCCGAAAGCAGGACGAACTCAGGCGCGAAATCGCGGACGGCAGGCACCAGTCGGTCAGTGAAGGCGGCAAGAAACTCGTCATCACCGTTCCACGGATCGAGCGGGACATTAAGCGTATACCGCTCCCCTTCCCCGGTGCCGGTCTGGGCGGGCGTGCCCGAGCCGGGATAGCAGGGGAATTGGTGAATCGAAAAATAGAACACGTGCTTGTCCCGGTAAAACGCCTCCTGCGTTCCATTGCCGTGATGCGCATCCCAGTCAACGATCAGCACCCGCTTTATCTCCCGTTGTTCCAAAAGATACCGGGCCGCAATGGCAATATTGTTAAAGAGACAAAAACCCATCGCCTTGTCCGTTTCGGCATGATGTCCCGGCGGCCGGACCGCCGCAAAACCATTGGCGATCTTCCCGTCGAGTACAGCGTCACACAATTCCAGCACTCCGCCTACAGCCAGCAATGCCGCCTCCCACGAACCGGGAGAAATCGGGGTGTCCGGGTCGAGCAATCCCGAACCGCGCCGGCAAATATCTTTCACGCGTTCCCAGTGGGCAGCCGTGTGGTTGGCCAGGATTTCAGCCCGGACAGCGGGTCGGGCGGTAATATTGGTGAGCCGCCTCAGCAAGCCGCCATCAGTCAAGCGGGTGACGATCGCCCGCAGACGGGAGGCAGTCTCCGGATGCCCCGGCCCGGTGTCGTGGGCCAGAAAAGCATTATCATAAACCCAACCGGTTGCCATCAAACTTCCTTAGCTTTCCATTTCCCTGCCCGGAACCAGAAATATAGTACAAGCCCTTTGATGATTGTAGTAATTGTAATTGTCCACCAGATCCCGGCGACACCCCAGCCCAGCCAAATCGCCAACGCATAGGCCATGGGAATCCGGGCCACCGATCCGACAATCGAGACCAGCATCGGCGGCACCGTGTCGCCCGCACCGGCAAACGCCCCCTCAAAAACAATTTCCCAACCCATCAATACCTGCGATACCGCGAGGATTTGCAGGTAACTTACACAGTATGGCCAGACAGCAGCGTCGGCGTTGAAAAACCGGGCGACCGGGAGGGCGAAAATATAAAACAAAATTGAAGTCACTCCGGTGAACGCCGAGACCAAGACGACTGTCTTGAAAGCCAGCGATTGCGCCCGCTCGGGATTTTTATTTCCCAGGTTTTGCCCGACCAGGGTTGCCACCGCCATTGAAAAACCAAAGGAGATCAGAAAATTCAGCGACTCGATCCGGTTCCCGACCCCCAGGGCGGCCACCGCCTCGGTGCCGAATGACGCAGTCACGCGGTTGACAAACAAATAGACGATAGAAAAGACAATCCCTGAAATCGAAATCGGCAAACCGACTCTAATCAGCCGCCGGACAATATCCCAATCCGCCCGCCGGAAATACAGGCGACGGAACGTAAACGGCAGCGGCCGTTTTTTGAAGGCGATAAAATACAGCGTGATCGCCAGAATGTAGGAAACAACCGTCCCGACCGCCGCACCGACCGCGCCTATCTCCGGGAATGGCCCAATCCCAAATATCAACAAGGGGTCGAGAACGACGTTCAAGGCAGTAGAGCCGACACTGATGATAAACGGTGTTTTCGTATCCCCGGCCGCACGGTAAAGGGCGCTGAACAATTCCCAGGCGATCAACAACGGCCCGGCAAGGAAGAATACCCGGAGATAGGAAACACCGATTTCCTTGACCGCAGGCGCTGTGTCCATAATATCAAACGCCCACGGACTTAAGGCAAACCCACCGACGGTCAGTGCCAGTGAGAACCAGACTGAGAAACGAAAGCTGTGGTCGGCAACGGCGGCCGCCCGGTCAATGTTGCGCGCCCCCAACGCCCGAGCCACCAACGCCACCGAACCGGAAGTAATCACCTCGGCCAACGACCAGACAATCCAGATGACAAACATACTGGAGATGACCGCGGCCATCGGCGCGGCGCCCAGCCGCCCGACCCAGGCCGCATCGGTGATCGTCAGGACCGTATGGGCCATCATCGAAACAATCGCCGGCCAGGCGAGTTTGACAATCGTCCGATATGGCGTGCCGGTCAGGATGTATTCGGTCGGGGCAAGTCCGGGATTTGATTTCGGGTCACTCTGGGCCATGGCC
>JAJRUJ010000095.1 GCA_024277855.1 Candidatus Zixiibacteriota bacterium | reverse complement strand
CTCGTATATGCTCGAGCGCACCGTCAAACTCCTGCGCTTGTAACGATACCACATCGACCACCGGCACGATTGCAATAAATGCGGCATCGGCTTGGCCATCGTCAATCGCACGGCCGAGAATCACCGACCGTCCGGGAAAGACCGAGACATGACTGGTAATAAACGATTCACCGTCTTTCTCGACTTTGACCAACATCTGCAGTCGGCCTTCGCTATCCCAACCCAAATCGTCAAATTCCACCCGCCATGGTCCGGCCGGCTCGGCCCGCTGGTAACGAATGCCGCCGATTGCGGTTTTCGGCTGTCCCGACAGCCGCACTCGGGCCGAGGTAATATCGACGACCTGATAGTCGGAAAATGCGTACAACCCCTGTAATTTTTCGTAAAGAACCTCGACATCCGAGATGGTTTCCTCCAATACGGCCATCGAAAGGTTCGAGGTGTTCTGCAACATGAGTTGCTCTTCGCCGGCCGATCCGGTGATTAAATAACTTTTTATCGTCACCAGGTATTCCTCGTTGTCTTGTTTCCCGGCGTTGACTGTTTCCCCCCCGCCCAACAGGAAACAAATCACCAGCATTGCAGATAGTATTTTTTTCATCGCATCCTCACCCTATTCCAACCACAGGAGCACCGTTTCCCCGTCGCCTGTTTCGAAACCGGACACTCGCGCCGGGCGTTCACCGATTTTCGCCGAGAAAACCACCACCGGCGCCGATTCGTACACTGGTGCGTTTGCCAGGTGACCGACCTTACCGCTAAAATTTATCGAGACAATTACATACAAAGCGACAGTCAGCGCAGCCGAGGCCGCCAGCACATACACCGGCTCGAAATTCCATCGTCGCGATTTTGTCCGGCGTCGGCCTGGCCGCCCGATCTCGCGCTGCACTGCCGGCCACAAATCGACCGGCCGGCCGGGGATTTTTGCCCCGACACCCAGTGCGCCGCGTAATTCTTCGGTCGTCGTCAGAATTCGTTCGAATTCTGCCCGGCAATGCGGACACGCCCCAATATGTTCATGGCAGAACTCGGCCTCGTCGACCGGCAAGTCACCGGCGGCGAGCAGGTCGAACAGCTCGCGGATTGTGTCGCAGGACCGGTTATTGTTTTCGTACTTCTCGTTCATAGATCTCTCGCAATTTCTTCCGTCCACGCATCAAGTGAACCCGCACGGTTGTTTCGTTGATGCCCAGTTTTTCGGCCACCTTGCTCATCTCCATTTGTTCGATATCCCGTAATAATACGCATATCCGTTGTTTTTCCGATAGTTGGCTCAACGCCGGTCTGATCCAACTGGTATCCGGCGTTTCCGGTTCCGGTTCGGGCGTTTCGTACTCGATCAGCAAATAGTCGCGTAACCGGTCCAATAACCCGCCCTGCCGCTTGCGGCGGCGCAGGTCGTCTTTGAGGCAATTGGAGAAAACCGTATAGAGCCAGGAGGGGAAACTTGTTTCCGGACGATACTGATTCAGCCGGGTATAGGCCTTGATAAATGTCTCCTGGACCACATCTTGCGCCGAGGCAGCGTCGGTCAGTGCCCCACCGGCCAGCCGCAAAAACCGCGCCTGGTAGCGCCGCACGATCACCGCGAATGCATCGGAATCTCCTTTCAGGCACCTGGCGATCACCTCTTCATCGGACGTGTTGACATCCATATTACCCAAGATAAGCCCCGAACAGACTCCCGCCAACCTTTCTCCCACACATATGAACGACAGGATTGGATAGGCGTTTACAGGAGATTATGCTTTAGTTTCAAGCTCCGTAGATCAGGATCCCTGAGCCGCATGCCACAGGCACGGGGCGTGGCCCGCCTCGGCGGGTTTGCGAGCGCGTTCCCCGGTGTTACCGTCGCCGAATTGTATCGCATCTATTAAAATCGGCCCATCCACGCGGCACCATTGATTGATTGTCGCCGATTATTCACTTACCCCCTGGCTTATAAACCCTGACCGGGGGACTTTTTGCAAAAGTCCCTGTGGTCAGGGCCACACCTGCCGTATGCGGCTGGCATAACCCTGACCTTCAAACTATTGACAATCTGTTGCGCCCACAAGTCTTTAGGGGTAAAATGGGGTAAGTCTCAAACGAGGTGACTGTTCAATATGATGCAGAAACTGCTGCTGATCCGGATCGCGTTGGCCTTGTCTATGGGGGCATCACCATCGGCTGCTCAGCCGGTGGCCGATAGCACACGACACAAAGACCGCGACATACAGCCGGATTGCGTCCGCCCATTTTGGCTTCCGCTCGCTTTACCCGATTCTACCGGGATGATGCCGTTTGTTGATATCACCGGGCGTTGTATTCCCATGGGCCATGTTGATTATCAAAAAGAGTTCGCCTGCGGCACACTGGCCCCGGACAAGATACTCATCGGGGATCAGACCATCCAAACCGGTCAGACAGAATCCGGGTTAATCAGGAAACTTGGAAGTGATTATACCGTTTTGGAGCCTGCCACATGGCGGTCGAAGTTGGAGGATGCAAATTATGTCGGTGAGCTGATGGCGGCGTATGCGATAACCATGCACTTTTATATCCTTGCGGACCTTCAGCGTGACGGAGCGGACGGCTGGTTCAAAGTGTTGGAGTGGTCGTCTCCCGAATGGGGATTAATCCGCGCGTACTTGCGCGCCGAACGTGAGACCGGGCCTTATACGGCCCGTCTTCTCCACCTTGAGTTAAATAAAGTTCCGCGAGAAAAAATCAAGCGCGGAACCGGCGAACGTACAACATGGGTAAGACCAGGTCCGCCGATGATTATCTGGAATATTGACCGAAACATAATCGTCATCAAACAGCCCTGAGTTTTTTTATGCTTTCATCACCAGATTCACCACCGCCGCGATAAACGAGAAGATAAATCCGGGGATTAGTTCATAGAAGAAATCGTGCGGCGGATTGACATTATACCAGGCCGGCGTGGCCCGCAGCGGCGGGTTTACGAGTACGCCCCCCCGGGGTTACCGTCGTCGGATTGTATGGCATCTATCAAAATCGGTCCATCCACGCGGGATCGTTGATTGATCATCGCCGAATCACCATATACTCACTGTCCTATAAACCCTGACCACCTGCGCCCTTCAGGGCGGGGGACTTTTTGCAAAAGTCCCGGTGGTCAGGGCCACACCTGCCTATGTGCACAGGTGCAACCGGGCACTTTTTCGGGAGAAGGCCATACTATGGATATTAGTGTCTGGTTTTTTTGACTTCAGACAGTTGAATGTACTTTTCGGGATGTCGTTCGAACTCCGCTTGACAGAGCGGACAACAGACCAGGTATCGTTCGCCTTTGTATGATATCGTAATATGGGCGCGGTTCGCATTCACACGCATTCTACAGGTTATGCACCGATTCATCTTGCAGCCTCGCTTGCTGTGTCCGGGTCATGCCGGCTTCCCTGTTTCACTTATTTACATGACTATTCACTGCTGTTCCATTTACAATTAAGTTTGTTATGATTCTGCATCTGCCAGGGTTTTATCAAGGGTGAATCGCCCTTCTTCGCCGGACCTGATTTTCACCGCCTGCTCAATGTTCGACACGAAGATCACGCCATCACCCGGTTCCCCGGTACGAGCCAGACGGGCTATAATCCGGACTATTTTGCCGACGTCTTCCTCTCGGCAGGCAAGCTCAATTTTGAAAACTTTGCTATAGCTTGTTACATATTCGATCGACAACTGACTCTTTTCCGGATCAGCCAATGCACCGATTCCTTCAACCGCGATAATGGAAAAGCCCTTAACACCTACCCTCTTGAGAGCATGGACTACGGCGTCCATCTGAGTTCGACGAATAAAAGCTTTGATCTCTTTCATACTCATTAACCTCCTCCTGCCGCTTGGATAAAAGCAAGAAGTATGCCAATTCGAACTTGGCTGAAGACGTAAACTTCATGGGCCCAACTTGGAATTCTTCGACAATGGATTAGTTAAGGCCGGAAGAATATATATCCGTTCAATAATATGATTTCAAAATAATTGTAATCAACAGGCACCCAGATCATTGAAGTAAAAAACCGCTCAGCCACCGGCCGGTGATTGCCCAGAACATTGGCCTTGAAAGTCCCGGTTTCCTTTTTCCAAATCCGAGGAGATTAAATATCAAACGACGAACGCGGCAGGTTGACGTTCTCGATCAGTGCATCTTGGCATGAGATTATTATCTACATGCAGCGATTATTCTCCAGTTGGAATCTATAAAAGCGTTTGGCAACAGCGTGCGCATTATGAAGATTGGCAGTCCAAGTTGTTTAATTAACCTGTGATACCGTGGCGTTTCTCTTCAGACATTGCGATTAATCCGTAGAACTTGTGTTTGGCATTCGAGTTGCTGCCTTCCTGCTTCGGAGAGAGGTCGGAACAATGAGAAAGATCAGTCGAGTTTTCTGGAAGAGTTGGTCTCTCGATTTGATGGGCCAAATGGAGGTCAACGGCAATGGATAGCCTCCTGATCGCCCTCCTGATCGGTGTGTTGGCAGAATTCGGTGATACTTTGCCGACGAACCCGGAACTGTTCGCTGCGGATTCGATCACAATTACAGTTTCCGTACAAATAACAGGAACAGTCGAGTATGAGACCGAAACGCCTGACCGCGTATACGAATCCTGGGAAGAAGCCATCAGAACGAGTCATGCGAGACCTCTGTTGGCGACATCCCGCTCCCCTGTCCGGGCGCTTCGGCTACGAGGCGCTTTTGGCTTGCCCCGACCGGTCGGGGAGGATGTGGGGTATATATCTGTGGCCGATCGCAACAGCCCGGGGGGCTGGACATTTCGCCTTGCGGTCTTGGAGTCACTGGATACGTCACGTGAACGTAACCTACGGTTTTCATTAGTTCATGGATTATTGTAATGGCGAAAATCGCCATGATTTAAATACCGTTTCCCGCCTGCAGGTACAAGTCAGGATCACAGGGATCCGGACCACATGGGCCGTTGGCTGCGAAAACAAATTGTAAGAATATTGCACAGATAGAAACAGAAAAAAGCGAATCGCCGGAAACCACATTAATCAATTACCACAAACTCCGGGACACGACCCCAAAATCTTTAATGACGTACATGCAAGACGATAATCGCATACTTTATAGTACTGTTTATATTTGCGCTCAACGAGACGGCGCAAGCGCTGCTATTTTTCTTCCGAATTAAGTTTCGCTCCCGGAAATCCGATAAAGTATATTAAAGACCGAAATACTTTATTTTTTGATTCCTATGGTATTTTGTGTCTATTAAGTCAAAAATCACGTTAATAAACAATACTCGGAAAGGAGTTCGTTCATGCGCTTCAAAGGCACAGCGGCAGTATTGGCCTTTGCCCTGGTCGCACTGTTTGGTCAAGGATCAGTGGCGGCAGAAGGGGAAAGTCAGTTTCATCAGGGGATCGTCGACTATTACAATGTGTCAACTGCCGACCTGGCTAACATCCTCATCAAAGGTATCAGCAACGAAGACCTCCCGGTTGTTTTCCATATCTCTCAAAAGTCCGGCCAATCAGCCGAGAAGATCGCTGATCTTCGCCTGAGAGGCGACCATTGGCTGGATATCGCCAAAGTGCGTGGCCTGGGGCCAAAAGATTTTTATGTGTTGGTGATGAGTGATGTTACCAGCAAGACATACGCGCCGATCATGGCAAAATTCAAGGCGACTCCGGTTCAAAACTGGAATCAACTCGAGTTGACCGATAGTGACATCGTAAATCTCGTCAATTTGAAGTTCATTGCCAGCCACAATGATTATTCGATTTTCGAGACGATGTCATTGCGGGACAACGGGCAGAAGTTTGTGCAAATCAATTCTGAAATCTCCACGCGCAAGGCTGCCTGGGTCGCCCGGGAAAACGAAAAAAGAGCCAAGGCCGCCGTGGCAAAGGCCGATACGAAATAGGCGGTCCGGCGACTGGAACCGGCCCGGGTGATACCATCCGTAGTGACCGGGTTTCAGCAATAACCGGATTATAATGTACCGTTGTACGGTTAATCAATCGATAGCGCCATCTGTCTCCGGGCGATGGCGCTTTTTTTCTTCTTATCACGGCCCACAGACAATAGATTCCGACGACGCGTCTACTAAGCGCTTGACTCCCTGATCCAAAAACCTATTGTTAATTCGGAGCGGGGCATACGACCGTAATAACTATGAGATACTCTCTGGCAACACTGGCAATCTTCCTTCTTACCACAACCGGTCTGGGTGCGGTCGAAATCCCGGATTCAGGGTTGGTTCGTATTCGTCTGGACCAGGATAACGCGGTCATCTCAATCGACGGAACGGTTCAGTCCACCGACAGAAAGGGTAATGCCCCGACAAAACATGTCTGGTTTATTCTCCCGATGGCCCAGGGAGTGCATACGCTCACCCTGTCCAAGGCAGGGTATCGCCCGATCGAACAATCGGTGACCGTGGGCCCCAAAGAGGTCGCGACCGTCGATGTCAGCTTCCAACCGGAGACAGCAGGCAACTCTTCATCAGCGATTTCTTTTGACTCGACAAAATTTGCTGAAGTACATGTTTTTTCCGATCCGGCCGGCGCTAAACTCCGCCTGGACGACGCCAAACAGACCATCGAACTGCCCGCCCAGTTGACCCTGGCCGGCGGCGAGCATACTCTCGAGGTATCATCGACCGGATATGAAGAACTCACACAGCAACTCATGCTGAACTCGGGAGAAATTATTTCGCTGCGTTTTCTTCTGCGAGAGAACCAGCCATTTCCGATCTCAGCAGAGGAGTTGGGTTTGGAATTCCAAACGGAAATACCGCTAATAGACGAGAAAGTGGCCGATAAACTGCGCCAGCAGTTCTACGGGTTTGCCGAGACCTTCGCAATAATCCCTTTAACTCAGGGCATAATCGCCCGACTCATCGTGGGTGAAGACAGCAAGTACGAGGCCAACGCTTTAATCATTGCCGGGGTCGGTCTGACCGGAGGTTCCTACTTGTTGGGACGAATACTTTCTTCACGAAAGCGATCACAAATTATTCAACACAATGAGCGCGCCGCTCAGGAAAACTTACTGGCCAAAAAGTATAATCAAGACATCAATCGGATTATCCGGGAGAAAAACGCCGAAGCCATCGACGACTGGGAACAAAAAAACCGGCGTCGCGGCCGAGTGGAGATCCTGAATAAATAGACTACGGACTACGCTTTAAACATATCGGGCATCAGTTTTTTCGGATTCAACCCCAGGCGGGCAAACTTGCTGATGAGAAATGACGATTTCATGATTAACTTCATCGAGCGAAGCAGGTAGTCGCGCCGGAACGTATCTTCGACTTTGCGGTACTCGGACATGCGGGGCATATAGAACCGGCGATAGCAATCGATGATCGCATGATCGACCTGCCGGCGGGTCATCTGCTTTGGTTTGATGATTGGATCGATCAAATTGTAGCGGCGATAATCGAATACTTCGATATGCTCCCGCACTTCCTGGTAAAACTCGGCATAGGGCCACGGAGTAATCGCCAGGAAATGAGCAAAATCGGGATTAAACTCACAGGCCAATCGGAAAGTGGCTTCAATGGAGTCCTCCGTTTCTTCCGGAAAGCCCAGCACAAAGGACGTCTCGGAAATCATGTTATACTCGGCGATCAGTTCGATGGCGCGGCGGGAATCGGCTACCGTTATTTCCTTGTTGATCCGGTCAAGCGTTCCCTGGTCGGTCGCCTCGGCGCCGACATAGACATGAACGATCCCCGCCCGTCGATATTTCGCCAAGATGTCCTCATCACGGACAATATCTTCTACCCGGGTTTCCATGAGAATATAGATGTCCAGCTTCTCAGTCAGCAGCCGGTCGAGGATTTCCTCCCAACGATCCCGGTCGTAGGTCGGGTACTCATCGGTGAGAAGAAAAACATTGACGCCGTAAGTGTCATGCACCTGCCGTATTTCCGCAACCACGGCCCGGGGGGTGCGGCCGCGCCACATCTTGTTCCAAAAACGCTGTTGAGAGCAGAAAGTACAACTGTGACTGCAACCACGGGAAGTCGAAACCGCGCCCAGCCGGGAACCGGGGATGACATAATAACTGTAATTTCGCCAATCGAGCAGATCCCAGGCGACCGGCAATTCATCTAATTCCTTCTTAAGTGGTAAAGTCAAATTTGTTTTAAGCCGACCGTCATCCCGGTAGATCAGATTTGGTGATTGTCGCCGTTTCTCGAGATCATCGAAATTGATCAGGAACCGATACAGGGCGGGCTCTCCCTCACCGGCAATGATGTAGTCGATAGACCCGCCCGGTTCGGCGAAGATTTCCTCGGCGGAAAAAGTAGGATGGACGCCGCCGATAATTGTCGTGCAACGGGGATTGACCGTCTTGGCAATGCGGCACAGTTCGGCGGCGTCGGGAAATGTCGGCGTGATCGCCGTTGTCGCGAAAACATCAAATTCCGTTTTCTGCAGCCGGGATGTGATTTCTTTGAAATCATGGCGCAATGTCATCGCATCGTATACTTCGGCCCGCCAACCGGCTTGCCGGGCCTGGGCGCCGAGATACAACAGTCCGAGCGGGGGCCAACTCCCGGCCACTTCGACTACGCCGCAATGGTAAGGCGGCGTCACAAATAGAATGGTCTTATCCTTTGTAGCCATATTTCCTCTGATATTTCAGGTGCACGATGACGCCGAAAATGGTGATGGTCACCAGCAAGATATGTTTGATAATGAGCGCGGTTACCTGTCCACGGCCGACCGCCGGGTTCCATTCGAAATCCATGAAAAAATACGCCCGTACCGCCCCACCCAGGATGATATAGGCCAGCGCACCGTAGGTAATATATTTCAGGCGGGCAAATACATACGGCAGGATCCGGTCGGCAATCGGGTGATGATCGAGAAAACGTCCGAGGAAATAAACAACGAGAATGTTCGAAGCCAGCAACGCCACCGATAGATCATGAAAGTAGTTACTGACCATCAGCAAAATTTTAAGCATCTCCGCCGTCCTGGTATCGATACATAAAAATCCGCCGAGCCACCGGGTCGGCAATATAGATTTTTTTCCTCGCCCGATCGATGGCGATACCCGACGGCCGGACTAATTCTCCGCCGGAAGGATACGACGCGATGAAGCGACCGAGAGGACTAAACAGATGCACCGCCGCGTTGTTTCCGTCAACGACATGTATACGTCCCAAATACCGAATTCCACTGGGATCAAATGAGGATGTATCCTGGAGCTCCGGATCGATGATATCATCGATGGCAAAGCCCTGGGGAGCCAGAGGGCGGTCGGTGAAAACCGAATCAAAATTGTATACCGGCCGGCCGTCACAGGTAAAGACGCGCACCAGGCCATCCTCCGCATCGCCGACCAGCAACCGGCCGTCCGGTGTCACGCAGATAGCCGACGGAAAGCCGACAGTCTGCCCGGAGTCCGGCGGGATGGTCAGGATCAATTCTCCCCTTTCGGTAATTTCGGGGGCGTCGGTCATCGATATTGCCAGCACCTTCCGCAAGGCAATATCGGCGACATAGGCCACCCCGCCATAATACGTAACAACCAAAGGCGAGAGGCGGGTGGCCTCATCGGGGAGCAGGCCGAACGAGGTTAAGAAACCGCCGTCGAAATCGTAGGCGGCGACGATACGTTTAGCGTGGTCGGTGACGATGATCTCGGAATCGGCCACGACGAACGAAGTAGGATGGACCGACTCGGGTTTGTCCAGCACAATCGAACGGATTTTCTCCAATTCCGGCGTAAAGAGGTCCAACCGTGTTTGGCCGACATAACTGACATAGAGCGTATCATCGACCATCTGCAGCCGAGCCGGTCGCAGGGTATCCCCGCCATCGATGATCGGTACTGACCGCTCCAATTTCGGCACGGTTGAATACCGGTCGATTATCGTATTTTCCCTGTTGTCGCAATGGACGGCGGCACAGACGACCAAAAGCAGACACAGGATTCTCGTCAGGGAACCGAAAGGCCGAAGATCAGCCATATGAGTGAATAGTTTCATAGACATATTGAACACCCCATAGCGAGAATGTCACCGTCAACGCCGCGAGAATGGTCAGCCAACAGAAAAGTCTTTGGGGCAGACGAAAAGTCAACCGGGTATGTAATAACAATCCATAGAGTAACCAACTGATCAATGACCAGAGCTCGATCGGGTCCCAGGCCCAGTATCGCCCCCAGGCCACATGCGCCCAGATCGAACCGGAAACAATCATCACTCCCCAGAGGATCAGGCCGAAAATCAGAAAATTGAGAATCGACTTCGGCAACAAGTTGTAGTCGGGCAGCACGGCAAATGTCTTTTGCAGGGATTCCAGCCGGGCGCGCCCGATAAGATAGACAACTGAAAACGATGCACCGATCAGGAAAGCCGCCGCACCACCGGTGGCAAAAGAGGCATGGATAAACAACCAGGTGTTGGTCAGCGCTACGCTCAACGGCGACGCTTCCTGCGGCAGGGACGATGACCAGCCCATCAGCAGAAAAGTGATCGCCGAGACCGGCAAAAGCAGGATCGACGTCTGCGGCAGACGGGCGCGGAGGCCATGAAACATCAACAGGACGAACCAGACCGAGACGGTCATCGATTCAAACAATGTCACGAACGGCGGATGAGCGGTACGCACCCAGCGGGTAATCCCGAAAACAGTAAGACAGATAAAGGCCAGAAACACCAGGAGACGGGCAATACTGAAGGGCCGGGATTTACCAAAAACAATCGAGACCAGCGCCAGGAAAAAGCCGCCGGCCAAAAGCAAAGTGGTGGCCCAATACATCAAAGATTCGAGTGTGTTCATTTATTGTTTTCTCCGACTGATCAACCGGGGAACAAAGCCGATGACCAGCCCGGCCAGCGCTGTCCAAAACCCGATAAAAACCAGGTTAAGGAATTGATTTTCGACGACATCGACATAACACCACCGGCGCAGTCGCGGAATCGTCAATCGCAGACCGCCGAATGCAACAGTGTCCACCGGCGTCAATGTCCCTTGATATACGATAACGTGTGCCTGTTCCACGGCAACAACAAAAACGGCCGAATCGATCGCTTCATCTGCAGACTGGACCTCTACATTTATCTTCAAATTCTTCGATGGAATAATGACGAAATCGGAAGACAACGTGCGGTCCTCGACCCGTCGAGTGGAGAGGCGGACAAAACTACGGAATATTTGTTGCCCGCTGGTGTCGGTGACCAGCACTTCCGGAGAGAGGCCGGTCTTCGAGCCGAAATGAAACTCCAAGCCGCGCCAGGCCAGCGGGTGGTTAATCAGGATTGTATCGGTTATCGGCGTCTCCTGAATCGCCGGCCGGAGAGTGATTTCGGCGGCCGCGGTGCGGGCCCCGGCAGTTTCGTATACCGGATCAACCCCCGCCAACTCGATCGCAAAACGCCCAAATTGACCAGGGTACAACGGCCCGGCGAAGATACGAAAATACTTCTGTTCGGTATCCCGGGCGGTTTGCCCCTCGGTCAGGCCAAACACGCCGTGAAATCTAAATAAATAGTTGAGAATCACGCCGGCGATAATCAACAAAAGCGCCAGATGGAAGATAATCATGCCGAGATGCCGGGCCTTGACAAGCGGTTTTTCGGCCCGGAAGACGAGTTTTATTCGTTTGAGGTTTCCGGCGGCCAGATTAATCGCCAACAGACCAAGGACCAAAAAAAACAGGGGTGAAGAATAGATTTGATCCAGGCCCGTTTTTTCAATGACGACATAACCGTCTCCCAGAAACTCCTCCCAGTCGAGGATCCGGTCCTGCGCCACATCTTTCTGGGGGACCAAGGCGGATAATACAACCAGGACAAGAAGGATGGCGATCAAGAAAAACGCCATCCGCTGAGAGGCAAAAATATTAGTAACCTTGATTGGAATGTCCTCTACAGGTTGCCGACCAGCAGCGGCGATTCGTGTAATCCATATTTTCAAGATACCCGCTGGTAAATGCGTCGACATTCTGGCCGGTGCCGCTCGAGCCGTTCTGTTCGTTGTATACCCATTTCTTGTTCATGCCGTGGACGAGAATCCCGGCCGGTGGAGTGCCGCCCGACCAGTTGGTTGTTGAAACACCCAAGCCGCTGGTGGATGAATACTCCCACATATGGCAGGCGAAACAGCCCTGCGAGCGCCGGTGGGCGCTCCGGTCCGCCGGATGATCCGGATAGCGGCTATAATAAGTGTTACCACTCCAGTATTCTGATTCCTTGTGACAGACATAACAAAGAGGCGTCCCGACACTACTATTGGAAACCACCGTCGCGACCAACAAGTGTTCCTGGTTGGAACCGTGCGGGCCTTCCGGGTCGGCGGTATTCGACGAGCGATGACAATCGGAACACCAGGCAATCCCCGATGAGCCCCATGGTTCGTTCATCGTGTTGGTATTACAATAAGCATTCGTTCCCGCTTGCACGATACCGTGGGTTGACGTGTAGTTCGGATTTATTTCCTCGGCCAGATTTCGCTTGCCGGAGGGAAGGGTGGTATAGTTCGAATGGCATTTCAGGCAGATCTGATATTCCTTCTGCGCGGGATTCACCTGATCGTAGCCTGACGGTGCGGCAAATAAGTTCCCATTATCCGTGGGGGTCGGCGCTGCGGGCCACGAGGTCGGTTCTACTCCCCAGGTGCCTTTCAGTGCATTGGAAATGAGATTCGACGACCCATCATGCGTTCCCTGCTGGGCGGCATGCGGGTTGTGACAATCCCCGCATTCGGCATGACGGTTGCCGTCAGCCAGGGCAGCCGCGTCTTCCCCTAACCGATGACGCCCGGAATAGACGGCTGTCGGATGCGTATATGTGCGGCCAAAAACGGCTTCGAGATCAAGCGCTTCCGGGTTGGTCATGCTTTTGACCCCATAGTAGTCCAGATTCGATCCGGCATTGGGGTTAGACGTTGTCGAATGGCAGCGGAAACAGAGTTTTTCCTCCAGCGGGTCGGTGGGCGCCACAGCGCCGAGGGGATTTAACAGATTGTTGAAATCCGAGCCGTGCACACTAAACATGTAAGTAGAGCTCTGATAGGATTTCGTCGTGTTGTCATTGTGGCACTTCACGCAATTGGCGTTAAAAGTGGAACCGTCCTCGCCAAATGTCGACGCTACGCTGTAATTGTGCGTCGAGGTCACCGCATCGTAGTCATCTTTAGGGATAAAGACATGATCATACGTTGACTGCGAGGCCTCCTGCAGTGAAGCGACGGATGCACTCGCATGAGAGCTGTGGCAGCCGGTGCAACCGGGGCCGGAATGGCACGAAAGACACAGCCCGCCCAAACCGGCGGACGAGTAATCAGTATTGGACAGAACGGCGTTATCACCCTGAACGGGATCCGTCACATAATCCACCCGCAAGTTCTTCCCGCGTTGCCCCACTCCGGTGTTGAGGTCGGGACGGAAAATATCGTGGTCGACATGGCAGGTCAGACAGTTCTTGATATGGGCCATGCCACTGGCCCCGGGGGAATAGTCGGCGTCGTCATTGGCCAGGATGTGACGGTACTTCGTGGACGTACTGTCCATCCCCACGAAGATCGTCTGATGGCAGGTACAGCTCATGCCGCCGCCCGATTCTCCGGCGGCAAACCCACCCTCATGCGGATGACAATTGGTACAAACCGTCGCATCATTGTGGTCGGGGAGCGGCTCGGAACCATCATTACGGTGATGGCTGGTCGACGTGTGGCAAACTTCACAGACCCCGGTATAGACGCCATTGGAAAAATCGGCCATGACACCCGAAGACGGATCGCCGACAGTCGGATCAGGATCGTTATATGGATCACCGATACCCAGCGTCTTGAAGATCACTTCCCGGAGGCCGGAGTTAGGCGTCTGGATCGTATCCCGTACCAGGTAGATATTTGTTGTTTGATGCGGCGCATGGCAAACCAGACAGTTTTGTGTTTGATGATCGGCGATATTATGGCAAGCCGAGTTCGTCCCGCCGCAATTGGTGACATCGTTGGTCCGGCGGAGCAGATTGCCGTCACCGGCGATTGCCGTGGCCGTAATCGTCAATTCGTCCGCATTATTGGCGTAGCCGTCGGTCGCTGCCGCCGCTTTGTTATCCTCAACATAAAAATACAGGTCGTAGGTCCCGGTCACCTGCCCCACCGGCGGGTCCCAGAGAACCGATGCTTCATAGTCACTGCCCGAAACATGTTCAACGCGTAAGCCCTGCTGTTTATGTCCGGCGGCATTGACGATGGTGTATTCGACGGCCGACTGATCGCGAACCTTGATCGTTATCGTAAACGCGCCGCGGCCCGGCACGTCCACATCGGAAAAGAGCGTTTGGATCATCGTGTATTCAGAGCCAAGACGAGTAATCGATGAGGGCAGCACTGCAGTGGCTCCGGCGACGACAGTCGGCGCGTTATTTGATATCGCATCATAGACTTCAAGCTCGTCAAGATTGTCGGCATAGGCATCGTAGGAAGTATCCACCCCGTCGGTAACCTGGAAGTAGAGATCATATACGCCCAGTGTTTGCGCATCGGGCGGATCCCAGGAGATCGAGGCGGTATAAATCCCGCCGCCGCCGTCACTGATCGAAACCCCGCCGACGCCATCGCCGAGATTATCCGCCAGGATGATTTCGGCGGAATTGTCCGGCTGGCGCAGTTTGAATGTGACCGTAAATGCTCCGACTCCCGGGAGATCGACATCCTGGAACGTAGCGGAAATAATTGTCGGATGGGCACCGATTCTTTCTATGGCCGCCGGTGAAGCAAAAGTATTGTCGGCAGAGACAACCGGAGGGGCGTTCTCGCCGCCGTTGGTCAACAACAGTTCGTTGGGATTGTTGTCGAACCCGTCATCGGCGGTATCGGTTCCATCGGAAACCAAACAGGACAAATCGTAGTATCCCAAAACCTGATCGTCGGGCGGATCCCAGTTAATTCGGGCCGTATAAGAACCGCCACCGTTGTCGGTGATGGTCAAGCCGCCCTGACCATTGCCAAGGGCGTCCACCACGATCACCAAGCCACCATTATATGGCGTGCGCAACCTGAACGTCACCGCAAATGCCCCAATACCGGGACTGTCACCGTCGGTAAAGACGGCGCTTAATTCGGTGGTGGCCGCGCCGAAACGGTCGACCGATGACGGAAAAACAGTTGTCGCACTCGCCGCGAGGACCGGCGGGTTATTGGTCGGAATGTCGATTATTTCCAGTTCATCGAGGTTGTCGGCATAGCCATCGATAGCATTATCGGTGCCGTCGGTGACCTCGAAATAAAGATCGTAAAAGCCGAGGGTTTGTGCGTCGTCGGGATTATAAGTGTATTTGGCGGTATAGGAGCCGCCATTATCGACAATAGTGACGCCCGCCGCGCCATCCGGTTGATTATTAACCAGCACTATCTCGGTACTGTTATCCGGCTCGCGGACTTTGAAGGTAACGGCAAATGCACCAATCCCCGGATTATCGAGGTCGGTAAATGTTGCCGACAAAACAGTGCTGTCGGTACCTTTCCGGTTGGTCTGAGACTTACTGGTTCTCGTCGCCCCTGCTCCGACCTGCGGTGGATTATTGGTGAAAACTTCGTTGATCTCAAGTTCATCGGGATTGTCGGCATAACCGTCGACAACGCTATCGATACCGTCGGTAACTTCGAAGTACAGATCATACAACCCGGTGGTTTGAGCATCATCCGGATTGTAGGTATAACTGGCCGTATACGACCCGCCGCCGTTGTCGATGATTGACAAACCGCCAGAGCCATGCGGGAGGTTGTTCACCAGGGTCAACTCGGTCGTGTTGTTCGGTTCACGAATCTTTAGTGTTACCTTGAAAGCGTTAATACCCGGCTGGTCGGTATCGCTGAAATCGGCCAGGACAACCGTCGTGTTCAGCCCGAAACGATTCACCGGCGAGACGCTGACGTGCGTGGCGCCCGGTGTTACCGTGGGCGCATTGTTGGCGACGACTTCATTGATTTCGAGTTCATCGGCATTATCGATGTAATTATCAATGGCGCTGTCGGTACCGTCGGTGACTTCGAAATACAAATCATACAAACCGGTTGTCTGAGCATCGTCAGGGTTGTAGGTATAACTGGCCGTATACGACCCGCCGCCGTTATCGGTGATCGTCAGGCCCCCGCCGCCATTGGGCTGGTTGTTCACCAGGGTCAGTTCGGTGGTGTTGTTCGGTTCGCGGATTTTGAACGTCACCGTGAAGGCGCTGACACCCGGCTGGTCGCTGTCACCGAAATCTGTCGAGATTACCGTGGTATTCGCACCGAGGCGATTCGTCGGTGAAACACTGACTTGCGTAGCGCCGGCGGTCACCATCGGGGCATTGTTGACTCCCCCCTGCACATTCAGGACAACATCATCAAAATTGCCCTGGGCATAGGCGTTTCCGTCAGTGCCCGATTGCAGATCGCCGATCAGCCGGATCGTGTAATTTCCGGTTTGATCAAAAAAAGCGGAAACATCACTGTTGTAGTTTCCCGTCAATGAAGAATTAGCTGCCGGAATCGTTGTCTCGGTCCAGATGTCTGTCGAATCACCGGCCGGTTTAATAATCCGCAAAATCATCGTATGCCGACCGGCCGGAACGGTCTGACTCCATTTATACCACCAAAAGCTCAGGTGCACGATGTCGGTGGAATTGATCGGTCCGACGGTCTGGGCAAAATCGAGAATGAATCCCTGGTTTTGACCCGTTGCCGTACGACCGCGAAGTGATCCTGAAGCAATACCGTAGTCCACCTCATCCCAGGCGGCTGTACCCTGTCCACTGGATTGGTCGGTCCATCCGGTGGATATACCAGCGTCAAATGAACCGTTGGACAGCACATCAGCCGACCAGGCCCCAACCGCAGCAAACGTCACCGACAATAAACCAACGGCAATAATGATCAGGTTTCGGATGAATCCTCTGGTTATCATTGTCTTCCATCCACCGGATTACGGTCCGTCCACAGTTCCCGAGTTGGAATCGGTGTAATGAATTCCATGGCACGTCGTGCACCGAACGATATCGCCGGCGCCCAATTGGTAATCGTTTGTCGTATTGCCGTCGGATGGCTGAGGGTTGCCGTCGACATCCAGCGGCGGATTATGAAAAGTCGATGTCGTCGGCAAGGCAATGCCGACGGGATGAGAAAGCACATTCCCGGTATATGTTCGTACCGAATTAACGTCACGATCACGATGGCAGTCGAGACACAACGCATCGGCGGAATTATCCAGCCGAAGGAACGGCGAATTGGCATTGCGGTGCGGGTCATGACAGGTCGCGCAGGTAATCGAGCTGTCAGCGCTTAGATGATCGAACAGGGCCGCCTGTTGAGGGAGAGACGCGCCATAGGTACTATTGACCGCGGCGACATCCCAGCTATGTGAACTCCCCGATACGCCCGGAATGGCTTTTTGTGACGAGGACAGTTCTTCGGCCATATTCACCCAACCGCCCGGCGTATGGCAGGACAGGCAAAGGGTGGAAACCAGCGAATCGGCGGCATTAACCAAAATATCCCCCAAAGTTCCATGCGGGATATGACATTGTTCGCAGGTAATTGAATTTGTCGCGCCATGCGGGTCATCGGTGGCCCCAACGACGCTGAAGCCCGCGAGAATGACGACGAAGGCGAGGGTAAGATATTTTCTCATTGTTTCACCGTCATTTCATCAGCACCATTTTTTTGGTTTGGACATAGTCACCGGCCTGCAACCGATAGAAATAGACCCCGGACGCCACGGAGTTGCCCGCCTGATCGGTACCCTCCCAAACAACCCGGTACCGCCCGGGCGACGGGCAGGACAGGGTTTGCCGCCAGACCTCCCGGCCCAGAAGGTTGTGAACCGTTATCGTTGCCGGACCTTCTCTCCCGAGCAAAAAGGACAACGTCGTGCGGGGATTGAATGGATTAGGGTAATTCTGCTCAAGACGATAGACGGTGGGAACAGCGGCGGCCGTAAACCATCGCCATAACGACCAGTCCCCCCGATATTCGTCCGTGTTGACGCGCACGCGCCAGCCGTACAGATCACCCGGAGTCAGCGGGATATCGGGGGTCCAGATGACCGTCGTGAGATCCTCGTTCCCCGGTTCAGTACCGTCAACCGTCGGCAATACGGCCAATCCCTGGGCCAGTAGTAGCGAAGTATCCGATCTTTCAATCAACTGAAAGTCGACAACGGCCTGCTCTCTGGCCTCACCCGGGCCACTCAAATGGACAATCAACTGAAGACCGTCAATCGCCACGGTATCAAAATCCTGAGGGTAGGCAAGGCCGGCGGTTACCGCTTCGCCGGGATATGTCGTTTTGTCGATATGGTACATGTCGATTCGAGGGCCTTCGGTGGAGACAACATACAATAGCCCCTGATCGTCGACCGCCATACCGGTCGGCAAGACCAGTCGACGACCGTCGTTGGCCGACGGATTAAAATCGGTGATAAAATCCCCTGCAGAATTGAATATGGCGATCCGCCCCTGGTAACGGTCGGCGATATAAACATATCCCGAGGGGTCACAGATAATTTCACTGCCGCGGGTGATCGTCCCCGGTCCGACGCCGAATGAACAGAATGTCTTCCGATACACACCCCGGCGATCAAAGACGATCACCCGGGAAGTCAGCAGATCAAACACATAGAATCCGCCCCCGGTTTTATCCAGGGCAAAACTGCCCGGGTAGCCGAGTATCGAATCATCCGGCATGGTAAGCGGGATTCGTCGCACAATCTGTCCCGCCGGATCGGCAACCAGGATTTCATGCCGGGCGGCATCAAGGATATAACACTCGGCATTATCGACAACAATGTCGATCGGGTCGAGCAACAGATCGACTTCATCCAGAAAAAGCTCCACCGAGCCGGTCTGGATATTGACCAGGACGACAGTCCTGGCCTGACGGTCGCAGAACACATACCGGGTGTCGGCCAGCCGGGCCAGGCCGATCGCGTCACCGGCGACATCGATTTTTCCGGACAGTTGTCCATCGGGCGTGAAAACCGTGATTCGGTCCTGAAATGGTTCCAATACCACGAGATTATCATCACCGACAAAGATCGACGTCGGCGCCGACAACCCCTCGGTGATCGATCCGATATATTCAACATCCAAAGCCGACACACTCGAACAGCAGGTCAGGACGATGAACAGGACGCCGGAAATGTATTTTTTAACAATCTGCATAGTACTTATTCACCGTTGGTTAATACTCCGCCGGACTATGGTTATGATCGTGACACCGCAGGTAGCATTTGCCGGAGCCGGCGGCGGTTTTTTGATACTGCAGAAAACCGGTATTCGTCTCCCGCGTTACTGCCTTGGGGTTAAACTCCAGCAAGTACGGATTATCCCGCGAACCGTGCGAGTTGTGACAGGTAAAACACGATGTCCCCGGACGACCGCTGAGTGGATCGCCGACAATATGCTCGCGGTGCAAAGGAAAACTTTCATTGCCCAAAATACTATACCGGTCATGACAGGAATAACAGAATTCATAGGCCTGCGGACTTTCCTCAGCGTAAACATCGAGAGTATAATTCCCACTCAACAAAAAGCGGTAATCCGACCCATGGGGGCCCCGCGGGCCATTTGGATCGTCGCTGGTATGACAGTCACTGCAAGTCATCGTCATCCCCGGCGTGCGGGCCAGCGGCATACTGGGTATGCCGGCGCCCGACGCCTCTCTGGTTACCGGATGCTGCGAACGGCCGCCGAGGGCGAATTCGGCGCTGAGACTGCGCTCGGTGCGATCAACGCCCAAATAATCGGTATGGCACTTGAGACAAATTTCATATTCGTGCAAACTGGTTTCGAGATTTTGCCCGCTCAGGCTGTAACCGGCGACTTTATACGTCATCGGTTTGCCCGCTTCAATTCGTTGATGGGGATTGTGGCAGTCGACACATTCGGCATGTCCAATCGTCGCCCCTTTGAATGACGGCAACTGTTCAGTCGGCAGATGGCCGGTCCCCTCCTGAACCGGGTGACGGAACGGCTTCCGGAATTCCCGTTCGACATCGGCCAAAACCGCCGCCGCGGACAACCGGCCGGAAGAAATCATTCGGGTGCGCTTTTCTTCAGAACCATGACACTGGTAACAGAAATCTTCCTCGGCCTGCGCCAGCATCGGCTGCCCCGCCATCCCGTGTCCAACGTGGCAGGACCCACATCCCTCCGGCAACAGCGCATCACCCACATGCCCGAATGCAACGGGGGCGCCGGCCAGGAATAAAATTACCGTCAGACATCCGGCCAGGGAGTTCGTGTATTTTCCGGTCAATTTAGAAAACATGGCATACCTGACAAACCTGGTCAAAAGTTTCTTTATGCCAAAACGGGTAGCGTTCCGAACGACTCCCGTGGGGATCGTGACAGGCGGTGCATTGAACATAACCATCGGCGTCAACACCTACCCGTCCTTCAGGATCGAGCGGCGGCCAGCGTAAGTGTGAATTACTCAACGCCAGGGTCTGCTGATATTTGACCGAAACCGGGTGCGAGGCAGTCAGATCGGTACCCAGACGAGAAGCGCGACCCTGGGGAATTTCTCCGCCCGCGGCAACATTGCGCATTGGAATCGGCCGACTCAGTCCGCGAACCGCACCGACCGCGATTGTCCCGTCATGGCAGGAAAGACACAGCTTGGTGGCGCCGTTCGGTTGTTCTGCGCGGCTGACCATTGTCGAGCGATTATAGGTCTTGAATTTCCCCGGTGAGGTGGTCTCGTGGTTCCATAACGGTCCGTCGGTTGATGTGTTATGGCTGCTGTGGCAGAAGATACAAACACGCGTTTCCGTGCTCGATTTAATCTCGCCCGTGCCGGTGACCGAAAGGTTGTGTTTGGTCTGGAAAATAGATGTTTTTTGCCCCGCCATGCTCAGCGCCGGGACGAGCAACGACAACACCGCGATTACCATGCCGATCCGCATCCTCATTGCCCACCTCCAAGGTAATGAAGAACCTGGATCCGGTTATTGAAAGTATCCGCAACGTAGATCGTGTCATTGGCGATGTCGATTCCTCCCGGCGACCAGAATTCTCCGGGCTGCTGGCCGCCCGAGCCGATAACCAGCAACACCCGGCCCTGTCGATCGAAAACCTGGATATTGTCGAAGAGGTTGTCGACGACGTAGACATGTCCCCGGCTGTCGACGGCCACGCCTTTCGGGCGGGCGAATGCGCCCGGCCCATCACCCTCCCGACCAATTACTTCAGTAAGTTGATCGTTGCCGTCGAAGCGTTTGATATGAAAGTTGAGCGCGTCGTTTACCAGGATGTCGCCGCCGGGAGCGCCAACGGCGAACGTCGGATAGTTCAGCCCGGATTCCTGCTCGGCCCGGCGGCCGATTGTCCTTAAAAACCCGCCGGTAAGATCGAATACTTTAATGGTGTGATCACCGGTATCGACAACATACAACTGCCGGCTGTTCCCCGTCACGGCGATCCCGGTCGGGCGGTTCAGCCCCTCGGTAATAAACGGCTCCAACTTTTCGTCGATCATCCGGTAGACCGACCCGGATTGACTGTCGGTCATAAACACAGTGTCGCCGGTTGCACACAACGCAATCGGACTTTGCAACTGGTTACGGCCGCCCCCGAAAAGCTGGTAAGTCCTCTTCTTCAAATCGACCTTAACCAGCGCCGGCAAATCCTGGCAGGTCATGTACAGCGAATTTCCCTGGACCAGGATATCGAACGGGTACGCGATTTGCATATCGTCCGCTTTGCCGCCGAGGACCTTCTTGATTTTTCCGAAAAACCCCGATTTCAACTGGAGATCGGCACAACGGATTTCCTGCAAAAATTCAACTCGCGGCTGGTCGGGCGCCGGTGGCCAGACCGGTCGCTGTTCCCCCGGCGAGGCCGTCGTGCCGGCGAACATAATCAAGCCGGCGATTATGCAGAGTGCTGTTTGCGTCATGCTATCCTACAGTATGGCAAAGTGCCGGGCGATTTTTATCCGGACTTCCTGAAAATGGTATTTCTCGGTTAAGAGTGTCTCTTTAACATAATGGTGACTCAAAGTGATCGTGACCTGACGAAATCGATAGCTGGCCCGGGTCTCCATCGAAAGCTGAGACTGGGTCGGCAGGCCCACCAGATCACGGTTTTCGGCCAGCAAAAATGAACGAAGGGGGATATTCAATTTCGGCACCGTAGTCAACAGCGAAACGCCGAAACGAGTGATTTTGGTCGATCCCTGACGGATCACCAGAATATTCCCGCTGAAATTCAATTCATCCCACGGTGTCGCCTGAACGTCGATTTTATACGAGTCTTTGACCAGCGGTTGACGCGCGGGATTGTTCTGGTTTGCATTCTCTCCGGCCAGCGTGCTGGTGCCGCCATAAGTTTCTTTCTCCTGATTGATGTCGAACTTGAATTTCAACCTGCCGCCGAAGTCCTTGACCAGCCCGATATCGGCAAAATACCGGTTTCGGATATCGGATCCGTCATCGTAAGTCCGTTTTCGCCGCTTATAGTCTCCACGCAGCTTCAAATCACCCAGTCCGAGCACCCGGGGAATATCGCCGGTAAGCGAAAACCCGGTCTCCAATTCCCGCGCCGATTTGTCCGGGTTTTTTTGCAGATTATAACTGTATTTGATCAGGTTCCGGGGTCGCCATTTGGTTTTCGACAAGTGGAATTCAACCGTATTATTCAATTCGGAGCTATATTGATTATTCGTGTAAGCGCGACTGTCGGTAAGCAACGACGCAGAGTTTTTCAAATCCAGCGTGTAATTAAACTTATTTATCGGATAGACGTTTCGCGTGCTGAGAATGTGGGTGTTACTGGTAAAATCATCGACATCGGTCCGTGTAGACATTTTTGTATAGCTGTGTGAAATTGTCGAGGTCAACCCGCGCTTTTTCCCCCAATCAACGGTGGTCTGTTGCATAAACGCTTTATTCAATTGCGAAGAAATATCGGAAATACTCGTTTGATTCTGACTATAACTGGTCAGCGTTCGCAACCGGCCGTCGCGCCCTAACTCATAGCTGGCGGTGTTGGAAAAATTGCTTAAATAGATGATCATATCCTGCAATTGTTCATCGGTGTCGCTGTATTCAAAATATGTTTCACTGCGGAAGCGTCCATCCCCGCCGACACGTAAAATGCCGGTGGCCGCATTCTTCCTTTGTTCGAGGTCATTCGGCGTCGTGGGCGGGGAAGGCAGAATCTCCCAGCGCATGTCGCCGCGAACGGCAACCAGCGCCCGGAAATGATTATTCCTGAGCGGGTAGAATTCCACCTGGTGGAACCCCGAATCGAGGGGGAAACGCACCGAGCCGGCCGGAGCCAGCGAATCAACAAAATTCAAATCGACATAAAGCAGGACGGTGTCGCCGGGAATCGAGTTGATCACGTCAATCGTGTCAACGTCTTTGAGACTGTCCGGGCGGAGCGTGCTGAAATTGACCCAGATATCCCGGTCCTCGCCGAGATCATACCCGCGATGGATTTCCGTCCGATCCCGTTTTACTTCTGTTGTCAAATCGATATTGTCGGCAAAAGCAACTTTCCAAACCCCGCTCCGGGAATTCAAATCGATCTGGTAGCGGCGGACGATAGCCAACTCCGGACTTTCCAGATCGATTTTCGACCGGTTGTTTGCCTCATATCGAATCGAATGAACACGGGTTTTGCTGAATTCGAGCCGAAGGGGGTACGGGCGGGCGGGAAACAGGGTCAGGGTCCCGCCGTAAGTGGGAATCTGCGGCCGAAAATACTTATCCGCCGTACCGGAACTGCCGTTGAGTCGATAATATGTTCCCAGAATCATCGCCCGGGAGGCGTAGTTTGCCAGTTGCTCGGAAATCAGCGGCCCGGTGAGCCGAAAATCCAGGGAATGATTAGACAGACTGCGGCTTACCGAATAGTCTCTCACGGTATCCGCGAGAGAATTGTTGAACTGATAATTTTCATAGTCCAGGCCCAATTCGCCGGTGAGCGTCGTCTGTGCACCGGCCGCCGCCGCCCAGAAAATACCCGGCAGGATCAGCCAGAACCAAAGATATTTGCGATACTTATCCAACATTCCGGTCTTATTTGGTATGACATCTCGTGCACAGCGCCGAATTGTCATTCGACTCGACAAGGAAATCCGAGTACGTGTTATCATGCGGGTTGTGGCATGAGGTACACTCGACATACAAACCCTGATATAACAGTTTGTCCGGGTATGCGGTCGGATTTCCCGCCTTGGGCACGAAGTCGTTGTCTTTGCCCGCATCGTAAGTTATTCCCACGGGATGGTCGTCGGAAAGATCAGTGCCGACAAAAGCAGTCGAGCTGCTGGTGAGTTTTCCGTCAACGTCAAGTCCCGGTCCGCCAGGGGTCCCATAATTCCCGGCGGCTTCCGGGCCGGGTAAATTGCTCAGGGAATTGACCGCAATGGTCCCATCATGGCACGACAGGCAGATGAGTGAACCATTGTGCGGAGAGGCAGACTGGTTCATATCCATTGTTTGCGAACTGTACATGGTGTAGGACTGCGCGCCGTTCACCTCATGGTTCCACAGCGGGCCGTAGGTCTGGTCGGCGTTGTGCACCGCATGGCAAAATACGCAAACCTGTCGGGTCCCCCAGAAATAAGCATTGGGGCTGTACGTCGGTGAAGTGAAATTATGCTTGGTCTCTTTGACTCCCGCCATCGCCGACGGCACAATGACCAGCAGGATCAGGATCAACAAATATCTTGATTTCGCTATCATATAATATCCTTCCCAGTCACCGGACGGCGAGATACTTGAACTCCTGAATTCTCCGATTAATCGAGTCGGCGACATAGATCGCGTCATCGTCGGTGATACAAATACCAGCTGGAAGCCGGAATTGTCCCGGGGCAAAACCGGTCACACCGAAGGTAACCAGCAGTTGCCCGCGGTTATCATACATCTGCACGTTATTGTTCAAAGCGTCGGTCACATAGACATGGTTGTCCGAATCGATGGCAATCGCTCGCGGACGGGCCATTGAACCGATCCCGGTCGGCGTCGGTCCAAAACTGAAAAGAAAGTCTCCGTCGGCGTTAAAGGCCTGCACCGCGAAGTGAAAAGCATCCACCACGTAGACGGTATCTCCGGAATTCACGCCGATACCCAGAGGATGATAGAACTCTCCCCGCTGATCACCGCGCCGGCCAAATGAGCCCAGTTTCTCGCCCGCCGGTGAGAAAATTTTCACCGTGTGCAACTTGGCGTCAACCACATACAATCGATCGGTTCCGGTTTGCTTCGGGTTTTTCCAGTAGGCCAGGCCGACCGGGCTGGCCAGTTCCCCCGCATCGCCGATGAAATGGGAAAATATCCCGGAGCGATCGAAAACGGCGATTCGGGACAACCGGGTGTCGGCGACGTAAACATTTCCTTTCCCGTCCAGAATGACATTCACCGGCTCGACAAGCCGACCATACGCTCCGAGGGAATTGAAGAACTGAACCGAGCCGTCAGAAAAATCCATGACCATGATGCCTTTTTTGCCGGTATCGGCGATATATAACCTGGCTTTGCCGTCATAGGCGATACCGTATGGCTTGCTGATGGACAGATCGGGAGACTTGCCGAGGAGGAAATCTTTTACGCGGCCGAACATACTGCGTTTCAAATTATAGCTGCCATAGATACTCTGCTGGTAGACAATTTGTGGTTTTTCCGGCGGGGGCGGCCAGCCCAATGACTGTACCGGCCGGTGATGGGCGCACCCGGCAATAATACCACATAGCCCGATAAGAACGACAATATATGTCAACCGGCAATATTTCATGCGTTATCTACCCGGGTGGCAACCCGCACAGGCATTCTCCTCCTCGGATCGCAGAAGGTATTTTGAGCTGCCCGCATGCGCCTCGTGACAGGAGAGACACTCTAATTGTCCGTTCACACTCAATTCCAACGGCGCAACGAGCCGACGTTTCGGCGTTACATTATACGGATGCCGGTGGTTCTCCATCAAGCCTATCTTTTGATGGCAGTTCGTACACAACTCCTGCGAATTCTTAATCAGGACCCACTTGTTATCGGTGGAATGGGGATCGTGGCAGTCGGTACATTTGCCCTCACTGAACGGCCGATGCTGCGTTGGTAACTCCCGGTAATTGTCCATTGTGTGGCAGGAAGGACAGAGAACCGCGACGGGATTCACCAGACTGAATTCAAATTCTGAACCATGGGGATCGTGGCAAATGGTGCACGTTCCACCCGCAACCGGGCCATGGATATAATCCTGCGCATATGCACCGATCTTGTCCTGATGACATGAATAGCAAGGATTTTTCCCGGCGTAACCGCCGGTACTCACCGCGGTCAGGTCATCCCGCAGCCGGTGACAGACCGAACACGCCCGCTGATCATTGGGAATATGCGTGCGGAAATGCCGCTCAATCTCCCGATGGCACTCGTAACACGCGGCCGCGGTACCGGGGGATATTTCCTCCGCCGTCGCGATCGGATGACAGGCCAGACATTCCCGGCGCGGATGCTCACTGTGAAAGACAAGGGGGGCAAATATCCGGCTGTACTTTTTCCCAATCTTCGGTCCGCTGAGGATCTCCACGGTATCGATGACTGCCGGGGTGGCGGCGCTGTCTGCCGTAATCGTACGGATAACAATTTCATTAAGCCCGTAACCGAAGGCAAGCATAGTATGAAATACTGAATCGCGGACGTTTAGTACCCGATATGCTGTGCCGTTGAGGGAAATTTCCACCTTCGGCGCATCGGTTTTGCCGACTAAGTACAGGCGGTCATATTTTGTACTGGTATATTCGGGCGGAGTGAGAACTTCCAAAAACGTGCTTGCTCCGGCATCAAGATTGGCCATAATAAAATACACGACAAATATTGTTATAGTTTTCATGCTTTCAGCAAAGGCAGGGCCTGGGCTAATGCCCGGGCCCTGCCTCGTGGACGAATTTCGTCAACTGCAAAGAGATACCTTAGTTGGCGGTATGACACGCCTGGCATATCTGGTTGTTAGTGTTACCGTCTCTCAACAGGTAGCCACCATCAACAGTTTGGTCGCCCTGCTTGTGCACTGAATGGCAGGTTTCACAAACCATCATGTTGGCCGTGGCGCTTGCCCAATCGGCACCGACTGTTCCATCCTCGTCAATCTGGTTGGCCCAGGGCAGTGCCGGGTTAAGGCCACTGTTCATATTCACATCGGTCGGCACACCGGTGAAATGGGTGTTGGCGCCGATGCCCGGAGCCCCTGCTGCCGAATGGCAGGACAGGCAATAGGCCGATTCCGTATTATCCGCTAATAGCAGATATTTCGGGGCCGGAGAGGCGGCCGGATCATGGACATCATGACACTTGTTACAGCCGCCGACCGGAGTACCACCGGTGGTTGAGGTAGTCGGATGTTTCCATTCGGTACCGTCGGCGACCGACTGGGCATAATCCCAAACATCGGTGGCCGCCTGACCACCAGAACCGGCCACCGCTTCCGTGGGCGCCGTGCCATTATGGCACGAGATACAGAAGGCGCCATAATAACTTCCGGGTTGATTATCAGCCAACAGAATCGGATTAGTCAAGCCCGGCGGGTTGGTTGTCTGGGCGGTTGCCCCGTGGACGGTGTGACATTGATTACAGGTAAATGTCCCACCATTGGTGAAGTGCGTCAACCCCGCAGTGTGATCACCGAGGCCTTCCGCACCGGCAAACTGTGTTGCATCGTGGCAGGTTTCGCAAAAGCTGTTGTTCGTTTCGGTCTCCACCACAAAACGACCTGAGCCATTCGGGTTCTGGTTGTGCACATCATGGCAGGCTCCGTCGCCGCTACAGTCGGCTCCTACTATTGCATGCTGCTCTTTGGCGGCGTCAAATGCTGTGGTCACGCCTACTGAGGTCACACCACCATCGTGACAAGTGTAGCAAAGGTCCTGCACACCCGAGAAAGTGCCACTCGGCGTGCGGGCCCAGAGCTTGTCACCCAAGGCGTTGTGAGGGATATGGCAGGCCTCACAAACCTTTTCTCCCGAACCAGTCAGGTCATGGTCTGAACCGGCTACCCCGCCAAACGTCGCCACCGGCAGCGCCAAGACGCATATACCGGTCAAAACGATGGCAAGTTTTTTCATAGAAAGCCTCCTTGACGTTGGAAATTCTGGTCTTCTGTATTTTTCTCGTTTTTTATTCAGCATCGGAATCACTCCACTCCACCTGATAAACCACCACCCGGTTGGGGACGCGGTTTACCACGTAGAATCGTCCGTCTTTAAAGAAAATACCGCGGGGCGTAACGAATTTGACCGATTCGTCGTTCATCGTTCCAAGAGCCGATTTGACCTTGCCGTCCACCGTAAAACACTGGATGACACTGGACATGCCGTCAGAGACCCAGATCCGTCCCCTCTCGTCAATTGTGATTGCCTTCGGCCGGGCAAAAGTCCCGGCAGATTGCCCCACACTGCCGAAAGTGCGGATGAATTTGCCGTCCAGGTCGAATTCTTGGATCCGGCAATTGATGACATCTACGATACAGATGATATTATCATCAGTAACCGTCAGTTCGTCGGGGAATGCGAATTGACCTGGCTTACTGCCTCTTTCCCCCACGCTAAGCAGGATCCGGCCGTTTTGATCGATAATCAGGAACCGGTGGTTGCCGGTATCGGTGATCACCATCCGCCCGTCATCGAGGACATGAATGCCGTTCGGCCGCAGAGTGGCCTGGTTATCGCCGGTTTGGACTCGGATACGTTTGATAAATTTGCCGTCGGCGGTAAAAACCTGGATGTCATGACCGTCGATATCGGTGACGAAAACCTGGTCCTGCTTGTCGATAAACAAGGTGAAGGGGATCAGAAATGTTCCCGGCGGCGGATTGTCGATATCGCCTTTATCCATCCTCTCGCCAAACGAGAAAAGATACTTACCGTCCGGAGCAAAGCAGTGAACCTTGGCATTCAGAGCGTCGGTGATATAAATCCTGCCGACGGAGTTGACGAACACATCGGCCGGTTGGTTCATTGCACCGAGGTTGCCGGCAGTCGTGATATCGAAAAGTTCGGTGAGTTTTACATCTTCCAATACGATCTTCGTTTGCTCCGCCTCCAACTTTTCCTGCTCGGCCAAACTGATGCCGTACTTGATGCTTCGCTCTTCGGAGAATTTAGTTTCCTCAAAGTCTGCGTTAAGGGCGGTAAGCACATAGTAATATGTCCGGCCTTTTTCCAGGCCGGTCTTGTCGGCATACTTCGAGGACTGCGCATTGCCGATTGTTTCATACTCTCCACCCGGCGTGGCTGAGCGCATGATGTTATAGGCGATCGCCGAAGGGACGGGGTCCCAGTTCAGGTAGATCCGATCCTGGTCGACCCGTAAGCCAACCCAGATGGGCGGCTGGAAATCTCCGGCTTCCACGCCCGGAATTGTCACCGACTTCTCCGCCGAAAATTCTTCCAGGCCATCAGCGCTGGCGACGCCCAGCCGGTAGATGTAAACCGTCCCGGCAACGAGATCAGTATCGAAATAATGATCATCGCCGGTCGAACTGATTTTTTCGAATTCCCCGCCTTGCGCCTTCCGATAGATCGAATATGATTCGACCCCTTCAATCTTCCTCCACTTCAGGCCGACTTTACCCTTAACAAAAAACGCAGCGACAAAAGTTGGGCCTGCGGCCACCGACATGGCCACCCAGATCAACACAATGACCACGGCAACCAGCCCCGACCAGCCGGGACTGCTGCTTAGATTTCTTTTATTGAATTGACGAATTTCCACGCTTTTCTGCTCCGCTTACACCCGATAGTTCAACCGCTCCTCATGTGTTCTCGACGGCAATAGCCACGGCCGGTGCTTATCATGTTATCCATAAATAGAATTTCCACGCATCTGACTTCGTCATATTTTTCACAAGATAATTTCTAAAAATATCCCTATCAAACGCGTATTTTCCGTTAACGAATTTCCTACGAGTTAATTAACTTCCTTTGCACCGCCTTACGTCCGCGACACAATAACCCGATGTCAGCGCCATTATAATAGGATATCGGTCTTTTTCCTACTGTTTTGATAATAATTTGCCAAATCTATCCTTTATACAATGCTATTTTATGACAATTAAAATGCCACCATTACTATTCCGGGGGATTCGTCGAGAAAAATATTTTCGACAACCTGCGGCAGGACAAGAAATCACCCCGAATTTGAGGACAGAACCAACAACAAATTCATGCCAACAAAAGGTATATATTATCTTGATTACTCAATACTAATTGGAAACACAAAACTACTGGTCATCATTACCGGTTAAGCGGCAAAATGTTACCGGCAGATCAGAGGTGAACGGCGGGTTTTCTGGAAAAATTTTTCTCTAACACCGATCGAATCCCAACCACAGGGAATTGGAGTTCACGCAAAGTCAATGCATTGGTAAAATGATAATGGATGATATTGGTTTTTATTAACTGCCGGGAAAAGCAGGATTTATCATCGCCAAAACTTTGAAAGTTACGATCGACAAAAAGGCAGTACTATTAATCAGAACGCTTTTTCGCTGCCCGCAGCAAACTTTTGTTGTCGGCAACGTGTGGCTGATGGCAATAGAGACAATTATGATCCATAATCTTATCTGGAGAGTGTGAACCGCGGGGTTCCGGCATATCGTGGCAATCCAAACAAACATTCGACTCGGCGGGCTGATCCAGGTCGATCCCGGTCTGATGACAGAGTTCACATTCGCCGTCGGCAAAAGGTACATGCTGATTGCTCCGCAACAACCCCTCTGATGATGAACCGTGGGGATTGTGGCAACCGGTACATGATTTGGGTGCAAGGTTTTCATGTCGTTGCAGAAATTCTTTATCTTCGATTTCATGGCAATCGGCACACAGCGTGCGTTCCTCCCCGCTTTTGGCTTGCCGGTGTGGGTCATGGCAGATCAGACAATCTTCGCCGGCCGGCTCGTGGGGATACTTGCGGGAAATCATTTCGGCAATATCATCGTGACAGGCAAGACAAAGTTCGGGCTGTTGCGCGATCAGGGTATTTGCGCCTTTGCGGAAATGCGGTTGATGGCAAACCAGGCAGTTACTCTCGAGCAGTACGGAGTGCGGCACCGTCAAAGTATCCGAGCCGATAATGTCGGTGTGGCACCCCAGACATAGTTTGTTAACCTCGGCGAGAAGCAGATGCTCAACTGAGGCGGCATGTCCACGATGACAGTGTTCACAGGAGCTTAGCTCCTTGCCGGTATGCATTTGATCGGGCGGAATACCGGCAAGAATCGACTCATGACACGTCTGGCAGACATACCCGGTGGGTAGCTGCAAAAACGGGCCGAAGAATGACCCATGGGGATTATGACATTCGACACACAGGGTGTCGGCAAACGGCTGGTGGATGAAGCCGGTTGCGTCCGTGGGAGAGTCATGGCAGTCGAGACAAAGCAGACCGCTGGGTTTCTTCAGGAAATATTTATTATCCGCTCCGTGAGGCAGATGACATTCCAGACAACTCGATTCTTCGGTAAGCGGGTAATGAAGCGACTCATCCGGCAATTCGACGATCTCGGCATGACAGGCCGAGCAGAGATCGATGATGGAACCGGCCAGCTCGAATGTGTCCCGGAAGCCGTGATTCTTGTGGCAGGCGTAACAATTGCCCTTGGCAAACGGCTCATGGTTAAATTTCCCGGATAATTGCTTACGATACGCGGGATGGCAATCCAGGCAAGTCTTTTCTTTCTCCCCGGCGATGGCCTTGTCGCTGATTCCCAGTCCACCAAACTCCATGATGAGAACAGCCGACAGCAAATATGTTAAAAACCTGCAAAGTTTCATCTGCAATACTACCGGCATTCAGCGAGGATACCGACCTGTTGAGCGAACTGTCTCGCGGAGCGGATCCTGCTTGGAATCCTCACGGTCAATAGGCCGTACGAGGGTTAATAATTCGCCGTGGACGAAATTCTCCGGCGGCAAATTCCGGATTGATTTCAACTTTGGTGACAATCGACCGGGCCACTTCCAAACCCATGGAGATATTGGTCAATTGAAACGGAAACACATAGCCGCCATATTCCCGGTGATCGGAAAAATGATTAATAAATACAAAATTGTCTTTCCCTTGCTCAATAATACCTTCGGACGATTTAATCAGGTAGCTGTGAGGATCGATACCGACAACAATCGTCAATGAATCTTTTTTCCGCATATATATATACACCAACGAATCGTTGTCACGCAGACCAACGCGAATGCCGTCAAACCGTTCGGTCTTCATGGCCAACGGCAGGGCCAATGTCAGATAGCTGAAAAGTTCCGCACGATACCGTCCATCATTAAGATTGATCAAAGTGTCGCTGGCTTGATACCAGGAACGATCTCCATTTAAAATCCTCGTTTCGTTGTTGATCGGGCCAACACGATTGATCCGATACTGCCGTCCTCGATGAAATGATTTGGTAATATCCAGCGAATCCCTGTTCAAGAACGCCTTCATTCTCAAGGTCAACCGATACCCGACCAATTTTTTCAGCGCCTCCACGCCGCCGTAACGGGCAAGGCAATGGGCCATCAGTTGCCGACCCTCGGCCGACCGCTCGATCGGTGCGGCCGCCTGATAAAGTGAGTCGTAGTTTAATTTTGCGACGGCCTGGGCGCCGTGGAGGTAGTCAAAGCCACTCGCCGTTGAAAAACTCCCGATATACAGAATTATAATGATAATTGCCACACGCAGATGATTCATAATTGCTCCTCTGAGCGACCGTCTTCACCACCAATTCCCATTAAGGACAATACGATAGCTGCGAGCATATTCCAAATGCGAATCTTGCTTAGGGAGCAGGAAAGAGCAATTCCAATGCCCGGCGGTAGGATTCGACTGTTTTGGCGATTGGAGCAGTATTCCGATAGACTCGGCCAAGAAAATAATGGACGACAGGATCTTTGGGGTTTAATTCGAGCGCCTGTTGCAACGAATCGATTGCCTCGTCCGTGTCACCCCGCTCGGCCAGACAAAGCGCCAAATCGACCAACGCGGGAGTATATGATCCGCTGCGGGCAAGGGCGACCGCCAGCTTTTTATACGCTTGTTCCGGCTGCTTATTACGCAACAACGCCCGTCCCCAGCCCGCCCATGCCGCCACCGAATTGGTATCGCGCTCGACCGCCAGACGGAATTCATCGATTGCCGCCTGCAGACTGTCCAGCTCCAGGTAGATTTCCCCCTGCAAATTATGCGGCGCGGAAAAATTGCTGTCGGCGGCCATTGCCGAGACAAGATTCGCGGCGGCCCTTTCGTACATCCGTTGATTCAGCAATTGCACGGCAAGGCGGTAATACCGCATGGCGCGGGGATGGGGCTCGTATCCCGGTAATGCCGCATAAAATTCGGTCGGTGTTTTTAGGCCGAGCAGGACTTCAATGGTATCGACCAACCGGTCGCGGACGGTTAACGAATAACCGGAGGGTGCATAACGGAGGATGCCAGCCGAATCGATTACGGCGGTCGATGGAACCGCGATCACTCCGTATTCATAAAACATCTGCAGGCCGTCATCGATAACCTGCGGCAACAACGGGGTAATTGAATCAACGATCCGGTCAATCGAATCACGAATTTCCGGCGTAATCTTCTCCCGATCGACATTCACGGCAATGACCCGAAACGGTTGATCGGCATATTGTTCCTGCAAAGATTGCAAATCAGCCAGTAGTTCCAGGGAGCGTTGTGACCAGGTGGCCCAAAAAGTAATCACGATCAGCCGATCGTCCGCCTGCGGCTCAGAGGAAATTTCCGCACCGGTCCGCAAGTCGCGGCCGGTGATCACCGGCGCTTTCATCCCTTCCTGGAGATAGCGAAACGCGGCCGAGACGTTCGGGACAAAAAACGTCACGAAAAAGAGACCGGCGGCGCAAATGCTGAGGATGTACTTCGACGCTCTGCCCGCGTTCATCATTTTCCCCTGTTCAGCGAAATCGCCAGGACGCTTTCCCAAAGATCGACCGCCTGGGCAGTGTCTCCCTCGGCTAAAACGAGCAAACCCTTCAGATAGAGGGCCTCCCCCTGCCGGGGGTTGATCCGAAGTACCGCTTTCAGCAGCGGCAAAACTTGATCATTTGTGCCGCGAGCCAGTTGTAATCGCGCCAGAAGCAGTTTGAGTCGATTGGAGAACGGGGCCTTTTCGACGCCGGCGGCCAGAGATGTCATGGCGGCCGCAGTATCG
>JAJRUJ010000094.1 GCA_024277855.1 Candidatus Zixiibacteriota bacterium | reverse complement strand
GGGACTTTTTCGCTTTTGCCGCGCGAGAGCCGCCCAGTCCGCCCTTTGCCGGGGTGGGCGAAAATGCCGGACGCCAATAGCCGCAAAAGTTTACGGCTTCTTTCTCGCCGTTGTAGTCGGCCTGCGACTCCACGCAGTCATTAGGGCTGCCCGGATGGAAAAACTTACACTGTCGACAACTACGCATAGGCGCCAAGCACTTGGGGCACTCCGACTGGCGGGTAATTTTCTCATCCGCCATAAACTTATGGCCACACGACCAGCAAAACATTGTTCTCATTCGACCCATTCGTTTGTTCCTCCACCTACAAGATCGGCCGATTCATTCAATTTGGCAAATCATTTATGGCGCAGATGTTGTCAATTGCCCGCCGATTATAGCCGGGAGGACTTTGTGCCTCCGACCCGCCAGACACCACGCCCCCATGAGTCGATCCGTGACGAATGATTTGGCCAACAGCATCTCACCAGTTATGTTACAATAACCCGGCTGGGACGAGGCAGATGAATCACGTAAACGTCAGAGAAAATACCCTTCGCCGACAGATTATCCTGGTCGGCAAACGCCTGGCGGCGGAACGGCTGATTGTCGCCGCCCAAGGGAATATCTCGGCCCGGGTGGATGGTAATCGACTGCTGATCACGCCGTCGGGTTGGGACAAGGCGGCGTTGACTGACGATTGCCTGCTGTTGATCGACAACAATGGCAAGCCGCTGGGGAAACCTGCCGGGCGACCGTCGAGTGAGCTGGGAATGCATCTGTGTGTCTATGACCGTCGTCCCGACGTGGCCGCCTGTGTCCATGCCCATCCGCCCTATGCGACGGCCTGTTCGGTGGCGGGCATTTCTTTGGCGGAACCGGTACTTCCCGAGTCGGAAGTAGCCGTGGGCCCGATTGCCATGGCGGACTATGCGACACCGTCGACCGAGGAGGTTGCCGCCTCGATTTCCGAATTGGTTGACGGGCATGACGCCATTATATTAAAAAACCACGGCGCGCTGACGGTCGCGAACGACCTGGAAACCGCACTGATGACGATGCAGGTGCTGGAACATCTCGCGCAAGTGGTGTTTCTGGCACGGATGATGGGTCAGGTCAATCACTTGACCGAAAAACAGGTGCAGGCAATTCGAGCGGCAGTCGAAAGGCAATCGAAATAACACTCTGCCGGACGGTTTGTGAGGAATGTAAACATGGTAATCGACAAATGAGAAAAATCATTTTGGATCGCGCCGATCGGTTGCAACGGATGCCTCCCGAGTTTATCAGTCTGGACCGTCTGGCCGCAAGACTGGATAAGAAACTGGTCCGGATAATCGATTTGACCGGGATCGAAACCGGCATCGACGCCGAATCCCATCCTCCGGCAATTAGTGTGGCCGAGATGACCTCTGCTCCGGCTGAACAGACATTGGCCGACTTCTGTTCGGGCGTGGCTGATTATTATTTCTCACGTTATGGCACGAAGATCAATCCCGAACGGGAAATCCTGCCGATTTCCGGGGTAAACACCGCGTTTTATCTGCTTTGCCTGGCCTTTATCGATCCGGGAGAAATTGCCTTGCTGCCCGATCCGGGTCCACCGGTTTACCGCAGTGCGGTCGCGCTCTCCGGCGGCGGCGCCCAGACCTATTATTTATATGACCGTAATCGGTATATCCCCGATTGCCGGACAATTGCCAACTCGCTGGCCGGGCGGACCAAAATTTGGTTTATGGGCTATCCACATAATCCAACCACCGCCTCGGCCGATCATGACCTGATCAACGAAGTAACCCGGATCGCACGCCGACACAATATCCTGATCGTCCACGATTCAAGCTACGCCTGGCTCGGCCGCGCCGCGCCCGGTGACAACAGTTTTTTCGTCAATGCCCGCGCCCGCGCGACCGGGGTGGAGGTAGTTTCATTCGATCACACATTCGGACTGGGTGAGCAGAATCTTGCGGTGATTGTGGGAAACCACGAAGCGATTACCGGGGTGAAATTTCTCGCTACCGAGGCCGGGATGCTGCCACGTCAGGGTGTTTTGACACTTGGTCAGTGGGCGTTGAAAAATCAGGAAACACTCCTTTCCCGGCGACGGGATCGGATTCGGGAGTCACGTGAGATTCTCGCCGACGCCCTGGATAAGTTGGAATGGCCATATCGGTTCGGGGAAGACCTGCCGTATTGTTGGCTGACCCTCCCCCGGCGATACTCCTCACTGGGCTTTACTCGCCGATTGCTCCGGCGAACCGGGGTCAAGCTGACGCCGGGCACCGTGTATGGCGAACAGGGCGAAGGGTATGCGCGCGTGGCCCTTGTGGCAAACACGACGAAGATGAAACAGGCCGCGGAAAAATTGGTTGAATTCGGCAACCTATGGCAGAAACGGAAGTTACGTAAGAAAACCACCGACTAAGCCGGTCTGTCGTCCTCCATCTGACGAGTTGTCCGGGGAACTTGCTTTACGCACACCGGACATATACTTTACCTCTCTGACACGGTAACGTGGATAGTAAGTGATGGCAATTATTCGGCTGCAAAATATGATGTTCTATGGATACCACGGCGCGTCGGCCGCCGAACAGGAAACCGGTCGGCGTTTTGAGGTCGATGTCGAACTGCACAGCGACCTCTCCCCGGCGGCCAAGTCCGACCGTCTGCGCGATACGGTTAACTATACCACGATCTACGATTTAGTGGCGGATGTCGTTTTGAACAACAAGTTCAGGCTTTTGGAAACGATCGCCGCCCGCCTGACCCGCGATATTCTGGCGAAATTCGAACTCGACCGGGTAATTGTGCGCGTGCGCAAAAAAATCCCCCCGATTCCGGGCAACCTCGACCATATCGAAGTGGAATTCGACTCACAGGCCGATGCCGTATAACCGGACCGACAACACGACAGCAACCGGGGGCGAGACGGTGTATCTCGGGATCGGCTCGAACCGGGGCGGTCGGCGGCGGATGATCCGCGAAGCACTCACCGAGTTGGGACGGATTTCGCAGACCACAATCGAGGCGCTCTCGCCGCTTTATTATTCCGAACCGGTTGAAGGCGCCGGCCCGGGAGAGTTTATCAATGGTGTTGTCGGCTTGCGCACCACCCTTGCCCCCACGGAACTGCTGGCCGAGATTGAGCAAATTGAATCGGTGCTCGGCCGCAGGTCCAAAGGTGATTCACAACCGCGAACGATCGATTTGGATATCCTGCTCTTTGGCAAAAGGGTAATCGCGGCAGCTCGGCTACACGTTCCGCATCCGCGGATGACTAGGCGGGTATTCGTGATGCAGCCGTTGTTTGATCTGGCCCCGGCGGCAACCATACCGCCGAAAAACAGAACAGTTGCCGAAGTATGGCAGGAATTGATTAAACGGGACGGAATCCGGCCCGCGCTAGATATCGATCTCGCCGATCTCCTGCCCGGAACTACCGCAAGTGAAAGCCGAAGATGATGAATCTTGATTTCAGACATATCGCTATTGAGGGTTTGCCCGGCTCCGGGCATGAGCGGCTGGCGATGTTACTGGCCGAGGAATATGAATATCATCCGGAACTTGAGTCAAATTGGTTTGACCCGTTTTCGTCGGAAGACAAAAATGAAAGCCCGTTGTCCGAACATCTCCGACGACTTGTCTGGCGGTTTGAACATCAGAAATCGCTAATCAAGACCGACATGTTCCGGCAACGAATTGTCACCGACTATCTGTTCGACACCCACCGCCTCTGGGGTGACGCAATCCTGGAGCATTCCGAGCGCGTGCTGTACAAACATATCGCCGAGATTGTCGCCCCGCCGGAGGTCGCGCCCGATCTGGCGGTATACATTCAATGCGAGCCGGAGGCGTTGATCCGAAGCCTGCACCGGGAAAACCGTCGGGGCGATACTGACCGTCTGACCGCGCTGGCCGACTCGTATAACAGGTTTTTCTTTGAATATGAAAAATCAGCGGCATTGATTGTCCGGATCGATCCCACCACTTTGTGGGACGAACCCGAACACGTGCATGAGTTGCTGTCCCGGATAGCCGCGCATAAAGGCGGAAAACAGTATATTATTTCGCGCGACTCCGAACTGTTGGGAGATTGAGGCAATCCATACAACCAAATCTCCCGGCGAATTACGATTATTTACGTATTACAAACGATGAGTATCCTGGACAACATGACTGCCGAGAAAAGCAAAGACGCGACGGCAAAACCGGTTGTGGCCCGTGACTTGGCCCGGATGAAAAAAAAGGGCCGGAAAATCGCTATGCTCACGGCCTACGACTTTTTTACCGCGCGGCTGCTCGATCAAATCGGCATGGACGGCATCCTGGTCGGCGATTCGGCTAATATGGTGTTCTATGGCGAAAAATCGACGCTTTCGATCACCCTCGATCAGATGATTTACCATACCCAGGCGGTGTCTCGCGCAGTCGGGCACGCACTGGTTATTGGCGACATGCCGTTTATGTCCTACCAGACCTCGGTCGAGGAGGCACTGCGCAATGCCGGGCGGATGATCAAGGAAGGCCGGGCCGGGGCGGTCAAACTGGAGGGCGGCAAACATATCTCCCCGACGGTTGCCCGGCTGGTCGAGATCGGTATTCCGGTTATGGGGCATATTGGGCTGGTGCCGCAATCGATTCATCAATTGGGTGCCTTTCGCGTACAGGGCAAAGACGATCCTTCAGCCGAATATTTGCGTCAATCCGCCCAGGCGCTGCAGGATGCCGGGGCATTTGCCATCGTCGCGGAGATGATTAGTGCCGAGTTGGCTGCCGATATTTCTGCCGAGTTGACGATCCCGACAATTGGCATCGGTTCGGGAGTAGGTTGTGACGGCCAGATTCTGGTGACCAACGATTTGGTCGGATTGTTTGAAGATTTCAAACCGAAATTTGTTCGTCGGTATGCCAACCTCGCTCAGGAAATGCGCCGGGCCTGCGGTGAGTGGATGGACGATGTCCGGCAACGCCAATATCCCGGCGAGGATGAATCGTACAAATAGCTTTGCCGTTTTCCGTAGTTCCCCGCATATTCCGAAGTAACACCGGCCAGCCTTCCCAAATAAAGCTATCGGTTTGGGCGTATTGGGAGAGCGGATATATTTCGTAGTAATTTGCCGGTTGGAAACCGGCCGGCGATGGCCGGGACGTTTGTCGATGAGTGATTTGGCCAAAATGGAATGCGAGCCGTGCAAAGGCGGGGTGCCGCCATTGAAGGGTGCGGAATTGGCAACAATCCACGGGCGTCTTGGGCCAAGCTGGGCGGTGATCGACGAGCACCATCTGGAAAAGGAATATACTTTCGACGATTTTCGACAGGCCTTGAGTTTTACCAACAAAGTCGGTGAGCTGGCCGAAACGCAGGGCCATCATCCGGATATTCTCCTGGGTTGGGGCCGGACGAAAATCACCATCTTGACCCATAAAGTTGACGGCCTCACCGAGAGTGACTTTATCCTGGCCGCGAAAATCGATGAATTGTCATCCTGACAACCCTTGACAAGAGGCCGTAACCGGCACGGTCAATAACCAGGCCGGGAAGCCAGGGAGTTTGCCATGACCAAGGTAAAAGATGTGCTGGACAAAAAAGGTAAGATAACCGTCGCCTCGGCCGAGAAAAACGTGGCAGTCCTCGAAGCGGCAAGGATGATGAACGAAAAACGGATCGGCTCACTGATCATCACCGAAGGTGAGAAAGTCGTCGGCATCTTCACCGAGCGTGACATTTTGGCCCGGGTGGTCGCGGCGGGGCGCGAACCACAATCGACGACGGTCGGCGAGGTGATGTCCGCACCGGTCGCCTGTTGCCGTTGTGACACGACCCTGGAAGAATGTCGCGACGTGATGACCAACAAACGGATCCGCCACCTCCCGGTAGTCGAAGACAACAAACTCCACGGGATTATCACCAGCGGTGACATCCTGGCCAATGATATCAATATCCACGAAGAGACGATCCGTTATTTGAATGAGTATATCAACGGACCGTATTAGTCCACTGTCCGGGCGGGACACCCTGACCGGTTCCCGCCGAGTTATTCGGGTTGTCGCAGTTTCCGCATTTCGGCGACCATCTTATCGTGGCCAACCACGCCCTGCATAATCTTCCGCACTTTCCCGGTCGAATCGAGCAATAGTGTCGTCGGCAGTGAATAATGAACCAACCCGAAACGTTCCATGAAGGCCTTCGCCTCCGGTGAGTCGGCGGTTTCGAGTTGGATTTTAAGCGGGACAAAATACTCGGCCTCGGCAATGACCGCATCATTACCGAAGGTTTTCTTTTCGAGCACCCGGCAATTGGCACACCAGGTGGCCCAGGTATCGATCAACACCGGCTTGCCTTCCCGTGCGGCCCGCGCAAGACCGGCCTCGAGGTCGGTCTCCCAGGGAATCTTGTGTTCGATTGTCTCACTCGGGCTTGATTGAACTCCCGGCAACCATTCCGCCGCAGGGGGTAAGATCAGGCCTCGGGAAATAATTGTCCCCAACAACAAATATAATCCAACAAGCAAGGCCAATAGACCGAGGAATTTCTTCAAACGGGGGAAGAATTTTGCCTCGGCGGTGAGGCGGTCGAGTCCGCCGCCAAAAACACCAAAAGCGAGCAACAACAAGCCGGTCAGGACGGCAGTCAGTGTCGGGTCGATAATCGTGCGCAGGAAATAGAGCGCCATCAACAACAGCACGAAACCGAAGAATTTCTTCACCGATTCCATCCATTCACCGGCGCCGGGTAATTTGCTGATCGACGAGGAGAACGTGCCGAGAATGATATATATCGTCCCCAAACCGAGGGCGAAAACAAAGAGAATCATAAAACCGAATACCGGTGAACCATGGGTGGCGACATAGAGCAGAATCCCGGCGACAAACGGCCCGACACAGGGGGAAACAACCAACGCCGCGATCAGGCCAAGAACAATCGAACCAATCACTCCGCCCTCGGTCTGTTTGGCGCCCAGACGCTGACGTAATGAAGCCGGCACCTGCAATTCATACAAGCCGAACATCGACAGCGCAAAGATGACAAAGACCACGGCGATGCCGATCACGACCGGCGGAGAAGCCAGCCAGGCGCCGAAAACACCACCCACCAGCGAAACGATCAACCCCATTATGCCGTAAACGACCGCCATCGAACCGACATAAAACAGCGACAGGATGCAGCCGCGCCCGACCGAACGGTCCTGTCCGGCGAAGATGCTGACAGTAATCGGCACCATCGGATAAGTGCAGGGCGAAAACGACAACAGCAGACCGGTGATAAAGGCCAAACCCAGGGCGAGAACATAGCCCCACGCCCCGT
>JAJRUJ010000093.1 GCA_024277855.1 Candidatus Zixiibacteriota bacterium | reverse complement strand
GGCTCCAACTATCCTGTTCGCTTTTGACCGCAGAGATATTGACAACGGCATCTTTAACGTTTTGGACCACCTCCACAAAGGGAGAGTGGCCGGTCGCGGTCACCGGCAAGCCCGGTCCGACGACCTGGGCAACCGCCGGGGAGGTAAACAAGCAGACCAGGATCAGCGTTCCCCACCAACGGCAAATACCATTTTTCCATGAAATCGTAATCATTCCCGGTGGCTAAATCCTCACGGCAAACTTATATGTTAAGTAAATTCCCTGCCCATGTCAATTGCGGTTTTTCACTTTCGGCTTACATACACGGGCCCTGATATTTAGCTCCAACCCCGGAATGCGAGCCAAAGGTTATACGCGTAAGCATAGAGGGTGTTGCATAAAATGCGCGTTTGTTTGCCAAAAATATGGCGCCGGGAGTGGTTCTCCCGGCGCCTTGAGCAGACTACCATTATAACCCAATGGAAATCAACCGCGGTCGATGTAATACAGGAACGAATCACCGGGACGCACCTGGAGCGAGATACCGTTTTTCAGCTCGGTCGGTGTGACCCGGATGGCCTGTTCGCTGAAAAATTCGACCAGTTTGATCCGTTTGGCCTTGATCCCAACCGCCGCCAGATCGGCCCGAATCACCACCGGGCGCGCATCATCAGAGGTGTCTCTGGACGAAGGTTCACCAGCCACAAGGGCCGAGCTCTCCACGATATACAACAATCCGCGCTTTTCATTCGAGTGCATCGTGACCATCACCCGATTATCAGACGAAAATACCGGTGTGGTCAACTTGTGATCATTGAGCATCGAGGAGAAAAATGAGCCTTTGATCGGGTTGCCGGCCGACCCGGGGCCAAAAGTCAGGAAATGCCAGTCTGTCTGACCCATCTTTCCGGAAACGCCGAAGTTCCGGGTGCCGGATTTTGCCAGTTTCTTGGCACGGCTGGGGAATTTGCGGATATGGCCATAAGCACGCGCGGTAAACTCTCCGCTATTACTTTCAATCGTATATATTTTTGCTTCGGTTGTCGTCCGTACGCCCAGCGCTTTGGCCAAAATATCGCACGAATGCATCCGTTCATCCAAAAGCGGCATCAGCCCGTAGAAGATCATCCCGACTCCGCTTTTTAATAATTCGACCAACGTCGTCTGGGCGGCGGCGGACATGAATTCGGCCAGGGGAACAATCAGCACATTATAATTCCCCAGGGATTCAGGGACGGTCAATTCCTGGATGCGGTAATCGAAGCCGGTGCTGGTCAATTCGCTGCCGATCATCTCGAAATCATGTCCGGCCAGGTCGGGCAAATACGCGAACGGGCCCCGCCGTCCCAAAGCGATCCCTCGGAGATAAGGCCGGTAACGCACCAGCGCAACTTTCGCATTATCGCGCATCGTATCGAACTGGATTTCGGCAAGCCGGGCATTAAACCGACGAATGACATCATAAGACGGTCCAATTGTCCCTTCCGGCGACAATGCCGCACCATACCAATGGTCACGGCCAACAAACATATTAAAATTCATTCCTTTGACCCCGGAGGCCAGCGAAGCGATCAACAGCCGCTTGACTTCGCGATCACTGACCGGACGGAATTGTTCACCAACTTCGGGATCGGAAGAGGAGTGCCCCACCGGGAAATTCGAGACAAAACCGAAGGCCCCGCCGCCTCCAACTGATCGAGCGCGGTCTGTCATCTGCTGCAAAGGAAAATCGAAAGACAAATTGGTGGTAAAAATCGTCCGTTCAGCATCGATTGCATCGGCAAGGTCGGGGAAATGGTACCGGCCGCTCCACGCATGGGCCCGCGAGAACATCGCCGACATCTCCATGGTCGAAAGTAAATCGGCGACCGAATCGCAAAAGCGGTTGACTAAATACTCCCGGAAAGCCACCCAGTCGGCATGGACAATATATTCCTCCGGTTTCCTGGCGGTAAATTCCACCGGGGGTTCAATGCCGGTAAAGTCCTTGTATTTCGACTTGTAGGCCTTATTCAATTCCTCAATCGATTCATATCGCAAATCGAGAAATTTGGGATAGAGGCTTTGCGTTACATATTCGTTATAATCGCCGGAATACGGATCGAAATTGTGGCAGAACGACGGCTCATAATCCAATTCAATGAGAAAAACCGGGCCACGCGGGTAGATATAGTTTTTCACGACATCGGAAAAAACCGAATAATAATGTCTGAGCAAGATCTGATACCGGGTATGCAAATACGACGGTGTCAGCCCCCCCGATGTGCCGGCATCCGACGGAGCGGAGATTGGCTCACCGTTTTTATCCTTGGCTGCGGTTTCCGGGTGGCGGAAGACAAAATCGGGAATGCCGCCGTTTTTCCATTGCATCCAGATCCAGGGCCCGGGCTTAAGAATGATTTTGAAGCCGAATTCCCGGGCCAATTCCAAAAACACGACCAAATCCCTGGACTGATCGGTGCGACCGGAAAAATCAAACTCTCCCTGGTTAATCTCGTGGAGATTCCACGGAACAGCAGTGGAGATAATTCGAAAGCCGGCCTTGCGGATGCGCTCGAAACAGATGGACCAGTAACGCTTGGAAACGCGAAAATAGTGCATTTCTGCGGCAAAAGGGAGATATTCCTCTTTGCCGATGATGAATTTTCCATCGACAATCTTAAGCGCGGTCCTCGAATCCTTTGCAGAACTTGTTGTTACAGCTATGATGGCCCTCCTTGAGCATCGAGCTAACCCGAACAAAACAATCCAATCTTTTATCTTACCCGGATTGTAGAGACAAGTCAAGGTGTTTCTTCTATAGCGTTGTCTTGCAATTAATTAGCAGAGAGGAAGCCGCGGCTTCCTCTCCTAAAAAAATCCCCCGCCATTCAAACGGGGGATTGGGAAATCGAGCAAATCTCAGACTACTTCATCAAGACCATTTTCTTCATTTCGGTGAAATTTCCGGCGCTCAGCCGATAGAAATACATGCCGGAAGCCACGGCCTGACCGGTTTCATCGGTACCGTCCCAATCTACCCGTTTCAGGCCGGCAGTCAGGTATTCATTGACCGGCGTAGCGACCTTTTGGCCGAGGATATTGAAAATATCGAGTCTGACATTACCGGGTTCTCGGAGGGCAAACTCGATCCTCGTATTGGCATTAAACGGGTTGGGGTAATTTTGGGAGAGGGAATAGGTTTCAGGGACCGCTCCTCCGGACGCAATCTCGACCACGTCAGTCGGGATGGAATCCGGAGCAAGCCCATAGCCGCCTGCACCATCAGTCACCGCCATGACCGGAGTCCAGGATGCGCCAAGCGGAGCAACAAACAGCAGTTCCTGCGCCTGGGGCTGTACCGTGGTAAATCCCATCTCGAAAAAACCCTGCGGGGTGGAGACAGCGGGATCTTTCTTAAAATGAATTGTAATGATCGTGTCTCTGCCACCGGCAATGGCCGCACCGAAACTCAGCCAATAAACTGAGAGCTTCGTCGTATCCGGATCTTCGGTCGGACGTAATTCAACCGACAAAAGAGAAGGGGGAGTCTGACTACCACCCGCCGTCCAGCGGTCTGAAATAAAATAGGTCGTGTCGATTATCCAATAATCATCAGGTGACGCATAATAAAGCGGAATCAAGCCGGTCATAGTTTCGCCATTTGCATCACCGTCCTGGGAGACGATGATTGACACTGAGAGCGAATCATTACCGTGTCGAACGGCACCGGCCAGATCGATGATTACTGAATCGGGGACACCGGGATCCTGGGCAAAGCAAGTCCCCGCCCAACTAAAGACAATTGCCAAGACTGCAATTACTAACAACCGAGAAGAATTTTTCATCCTCTCCTGCCTCCTATTGAAAAAGAGTAAATTATTATCTACCATACACCCATCACCACACATATACTACGCCCCTCCATTGTAAGATTCATACCGTTTGGGGGGTTTGTCAAATGAAAAAATCACCGAATCAAAAAAAATGAAAAACCCGGTGTCAAAACACACCGGGTTATCCATTAAGTACTGTCCGACAAAGCGATTTAAGCCCCTAAGTGACTATTAGGGGCAACCACCCGGATATGGCAAACCTATCCCCTTATACACAAAATTCACCATGTAAACCACATCCAGCGGGTTAAGAGAGCCGTCACAATTTACATCACCGTTATACAGCGGAATGTACCCAATAGATTTGTAGACAAAATTCACGAAAAGCACGACATCAACCGGGTTGATTGCACTGTCGTAGTTGGCATCACCGAGGAGACCGCCAATGACGGTCACCGTGGCAGATTTGAATTCCGGCTTGAAGTCAACATACGGGGTTTCGACCAATAAATTGTAATCGCCGGCCTGACCGGAGTCACAAACCTCCTGGTAGCCAAGAGGGGCCGATAAGTCGGTGTGGAACCAGAGATAAGCCACGATTCCCGATCCCGGCTCGAGGGCGGGAGAGCCACCCCCATTGTCCGCAAACATCCGAACGGCAAGCTGGCCTCCGGCCGACCAGGAATAGACAACCTGCAATCGCTCAAAATAACTGGTGCGATCCCCCAGGGTGACCGAGTCATACTTGAGCACACCTGACGGCCACCAGGGTTCTTTGACCAGGGGGAAAATAATTGAATCAACGGGCATCGAATTGGAGAGGTACACCGGCATCGCCTTGTCCTCGCCCTGGAAGATATCGATGCTGCCAAACCAGAGTGTATCTTTCAGCCCGATGATATACTGATATTTCCGGCGTGTGTGGAACCCTGACGGGCCGTCGGCGCGATAGAATACGTCGAAGAAACCCGGTTCGGTATACGTATGAACGGCGTTCGGCCCCGCCGCGGAATCACCGTCGCCAAAGAAATACCATTGATCCCCGGTCACATTGATCGAGTTGTCGGTAAATGTAACCGTCAACGGCGGGTGCCCATACGAAGTGTCGGTCGTAAAATCAGCACTGGTCAACCCGGAAAGCGTATTGTACACATTAATGCGACCGGTGCCTAACTTACCGATATAACCGGGGTTTTCGGCATCAATGTTATCGGTATTATTGACGATGAGCGGGAAGATATCGTCCCGATCATATTCCGGGTGATGGGACTTAAGCAGGAGGGCCAGCCCGGCGACAACCGGGGCCGCCATTGAGGTCCCGGCGATTGATGCGTACGTGGGAGTGTAATGGTCGGAATAGGTAGAACACATATAGTCCGGGAAATCGCCGCCGGGCGCCGAAACAGTCACCCAAGTCCCGAAGTCGGTGTAGGAGGCCCGGACGTCGTTACTCTTGGTGGCCGCCACGGAGATAATTTCCGGGATCAATCCCATGTAGTCGGGCGAGTCGTCTCCACCATTGCCGGCGGAGTTGGTGATCACCACGCCATTGGCGAGGGCATTGGCGACAGCGTCGCCGAAACCGGCGTCATCATGGTTGCCCCATGAGCAGTTAATCACATCGACACCCTTGTCGACGGCATAATCAAACGCCCGCGCGGCATACAGCATACTGACCTGCCCACGCTCGACACCCCCATCATTATATGACCAGCCGATTCGCAACGGCATTATCCGGGCGCCAAATCGTTCATTTCCACCGGCCACACCACAGCCACCAGTGAGATTGTTGCGGACACCGGCGGCAAGCCCCCCGACGTGTGTGCCGTGGCCGTTAAAATCGGCGGGATCGTTGTCTTCAAAACTGAAATCTTCGCCGGGCCAATACGTAGACCCGGCCTCGACAAAATCCCACCCGATGATATCGTCGATTTTCCCGTTACCGTCATCATCGATACCGTTCAGATCATCGGTGTCCCAGACTACACCATCGCCGTCAAGGTCCTCACCGGGGTTAACCCAGATGGCATCGATTAAGTCGGGGTGATTCCAGAGGACCCCGGTATCCATACAGCCAAAAATCGCCAGCGAGTCGCCGGTTTCGAAGTCCCAGCCACTCGGGGCATGAATATGGTGGTCGTTGTCGTCCTGGTAGAGGAACCATTGATCGGCGAAATTCGGATCGTTGGGAAAGACCTCTTCAATATCATAGTAACCGATCGGAGTTACCCGGACAACCTCGCTCAGCGCCCCATATTCGGCCAGCACGGCGGCCATATCGATATCGCCGTCAAATTCGAGATACACCCAGTCGCGCAGACCGACGTAATCCTCGCTTTGCGGCCGCCGCAGGGCATCGGGGAAAACATTGTCTAATTTCACCAGGCGATATTTATCGCCGAGTTGATCGAGAGCGGCCAAACCGGTGCGTACAGTACCGTCGGCCTGCGGTATTTTCTGCAGAGAAGTCCGGGGCTGTAACTTAATCGTGATCGCATTGGGTTGATACCGTTCCGGCAAAGATGTCGCGCCAAACGTCGTACCACACAGACACAGGACAACGACCATCGCCAATGCTATTCTGGTCCACATAGGTTCACCTCGCTCTTAAATACCGCCAATTTTTTTCATGAATATGCCGTGTTAATCGCCTGTCATCGTTCTTAATATCGGCCTTCAGTTAGTGATCATTAGCTGCGTTCATCCGGCATTAAAACTGTCGTCCAACCACTTAGCACACAAAATAGTAAGTCTTGCCGTCGAGAAAAAAAGTGGGACGGGAGGAGCACCCCCCATCCCACTAAAAGTACTACAGCAGAACTACGTTTACTAGAGACACGGATCGGGGCAACGATTGTCAATGTTTTTGTATACGTAGTTCACATAGAACACAACGTCAACCGGGTTTACGGCTCCGTCACAAGTGACGTCACCAGTTTGCCTCGGACAGGCAGGCGGATCCACACGGTTGTCGATGTTCTTGTAGACGTAGTTAACCATGAACACCACGTCCACCGGGTTGACCGCGCCATCACCAGTGACATCACTCCAGACACCGCAGTCGCAGGTTGTGCCGACTTCAATATTGGAGAGAACGATCACGTCAGATTGCGAGGCGCAACCATCTGTAACAGTCAATTCAAGGCTGTATGTGCCATCTGCCGCACCGGCGAAGCTTACGTACCCGGTACAATCGCCGTTGTCAACCACCACGATGTTGGCGTCTGACGGAGTAGGCACGACGGAGAAGACACAACCACAACAACCGCCGCTGATCCCGCCTTCGTGCGTGCCGGTTGCCACGAAGTCGAGTTGGCCATTGGTGGAGCTGAATACGCCGCTAATGTCACCGTAGGCGAAATCACCGCACCAGCCAAAGCCCTTCTTCCAGGCCTTCGCGGTAGTGGCAATCAGGTCGGCGACATAACCGTCATACGGGGCGGCATAATCAACAAAGTCAACGCCTTCAGTCCCGGCAATCGAGGTCACCAACGCGGCGTGCGCAACAGCGAAATCGCCTTCACCAATAGTGACTTCTTTAATCGAGAGAATCGCGTGGAGGTCGATGGCCGAATCGGCATAGACCGTGTTCCCGTTAGCAAGCAGTTGATCCCAAATGTAGGAATCGTAGAAACCACCGGCCGGGTAGACATCAATGTCGTTGCTGCCGACATGCATACCCTTGACCGCATCGCAAGTCAGCGCAGTCATACCCGCAACATACTTATTGGTTGTCCAGGTAACATCCGTCTCTCCAGCGCCACGGGAGGTATCGAGACCCTGCTGATAGACGAGGTTATAGTCTTCAACATAACCACCGACGTTGTAGGCGCCAATCCCTACTCCACCAGCACCGCTGCCCGGAGCATCAAAGTCAGCGGCAAGGCCGATGACCAGATCAGGATCCGTGTTGGTGTACGGGTAGATTTTGTATTTGATCCGCACATACTCACACGAGTCCGAACTCTGCGGGAAGAAGTACTGAACCGTCACACCGATAGTCGAGTCAACAGTGACCTGATTGGCGGTCACGAGCGATTCGTCGGTGGCGGCGCTGTACGACAACCGCGGATATTCCAGACCACGATAGCCGGGGTTACTTGCTTCCTGGTTGGAGAAGATGTCACGATAGACAAAGGTATCCGGCGGGACGGTCAGAGTCTTGTTGGCAATGACCAGTGAACCGTCGAAAATCGGATTGTACAGCGAGTCATCATCCGGCTCGGTATAGTATTTCATACCCATTTTTTCGCGGCCGAACGATTCGACGTTGGAGACTTCAAGCGCCACGCACGGGGTGGTCACAACCACACCGGTGCCGCAAATGAATGAATCGGCGCGGAAGAAGTCAATCGGCATCACGTACGTCGGGCCCTTGTTCAGGTCGTCGTTGTTGATCAAAATCTCGGCCTGGTACAAGCCCTTGGCCAAGCTGCCGCCGTCCATCTCAACCAAATAAGTGTCGTTAGTCCCACCCTTGGGAATGGTCGTCTCCGCAACGGTTTGACCACCGTCGATCGAGAGCCAGCCACTGCCGGAGAGGTAGTTGATTTCGATGTCGTAGGTCAGTGTGGCGTTACCGATGTTGCCGATGCTCAGATCTTCCGAATCAACTTCTTCGTCAAGATCGGAATAGTATTCGCAGTTCGGGTCGCCGGTGATGCTGGTAAGAAGCACCGGAGCGATGGTCGGGCAAAGGTCACCGTCAGTACCGCCGAAGATCGGCATGTACATCAGGTCGTTCGTCGCCCAGTTACCTTCGGACTGCGGAATACCGCCGGCATCAAGGTCACCGACATAGAAGACATGCATCGTGTCGTTAATCACACCCGCGATCGATGACCAGTGCTCAGAATAGCAGGTATCATCGAAAGCGGTCTCGGTGACATCACAACCCGGGGAACGGGTCGGGGTGCCGCCGACGCTGCAATCAGTCGTGGTAATACACTTATTACCGGCCCAGGAGAACCCTTCGTCGTTCGAGATCGACATCCAGAGGTTACCATTCTGGTAACCGGCATCGGAAGCGTCTTCCTTATCGAGCGGATCTTCCGAGCCAAACTGGGTGTAGACACAGTAGACATAGTCGGTGTTGGGTTCGCCGTTACATTCGGTCGAACCGTCGCCAAAGGCCATCGTCATCTTGCAGATATAACGGTTCCAGGCGCCGGCGCTGCCGTCGTTGCCGTCACCCATACCCGGAGTGCCCCACATTGCGGCGGCGACAGTGTTGAAGTATGCATCCTGGCCACCGGCAAAACCGACATCATTACCCGGGGAAACGACTGCGTTGGCATTAGGCGTCGAACCTTCCGCCCAGTGCAGCAGGAGGTTCGGGCCTACCGAAATAGTACCTTCGGCATCATCGTAACCCGGCGGGTTATAGATGATGTGTAACTCACCATTGGAATCAAACCCAGCCGTGGCATCGAGATAGTGTCGATGGATGTCAGCATCAGCATAGTCGGTGCAGTTGAATCCACCACCATTTTCCCAGGAAACCGGCGGGCCGCCGTTGGTGATCCAATCGGCGCCGTTATCGGTCGATTCGTAATAGGCCAGGTCGTTGTCATACTGGCTCCGCTCGCCAACCACATAGGTACGCGGTTTGGCAAAGATGAAAATCACGCGGTCACCGTTGGACACTACCAGGTGCGACAGGGTCAGCGATGAGTCCATCGGAACCGGGCCTTCCCAGACAAAACCCGAGCCGTTATCGGCATAGCGCCAATAGGCCTGGACCGCCTGGTCGCCTGGGCCAGGATTGGAGTCCTGGGCGCCGACGTGGTAGACATCTTTGTCATCGGAAGTGCGATGACCGATACTACCGGAGGGCCAAATGTTTTCCTGACCGGCAAGACTGGTCAGCTTGTCAGCAACAAAGGTGCCCAGACCCGGAATTGCGAAACGCGCGATACGCGAGTAGTTGGAGGCGCCTTCAACGGCCGAGTGGTGGAAGACCACCGCGTTGCCGTCTGAGTTGACATCGATATGGGTATACCCGCCGCGCTCACCGGCTTCAATAATCGAAATACCACCGAAATCGTCACCACCGGTCAGATTCCATGACTGGGAGCCCCAGTTATACACGTTGTAGTTGATCTGACGATTGGGGTCGGTGATCACCTCGGTTTTCAGAACCATCCAGGTGCAGTGCACAAAATTCCCGCTGCCCAACGTCTGGATCATGCGTTGGGTGTGGCCGTTGTGCTGATAATCGTAATTGGTGTTACCAGCGCCGATACCGCAAAAACGGCCGGTGACTTCCTGGACACTCTGGATTGCTTCCCCACCCGGAACAAAGCCGCCGTCATCCGAATCGAGCGCAGGCGCCCACTGTGCGCGGTCGTCGACGTTCTGTTCGTATTCCTCGGCTTCGCTGATGGTCATATGGGTCGGGAAATGGTGCTTAAATACGACCGGCCGGTCATTCGGATCCGGCTTGCTGCTGGTCGCGAACACCGGAACGGCCATGAGGGAAAACACAAATAAGGCGAGCAGTATTACGGCCGAAATCTTTCTGGTCATACTGTTCTCCTCCACAGTTATTTGGAGTTTACATGATTCCTGGTTTGCTCGTGTAAGACGTTCAATTAATTTTCTTATGGCCTTCCTCCTGTCCCAGCCCCCGGGCGTTTGTGGTTGAATCCCTGTTTATTGACTTCGCTTCACATTTACAGTGAAATGAACTGCCAGGGTACCTCCTTCCCCGCTACATAAAATCAAATTATCCCTTCTATTTATTATCTTTTCAATGCCGATTGAGCATACCTACGAGGTATCGGACGAGATATACACCAGTTGTCCAATCACCGACGATGGGTCTCCCCGATTCAGTATATCACGCATCCAAGCTGGACCACGTCTTTGGTAGGACCAAGAAAAACTAACGTACATATCGAGCGGGACCGACTCACAGCCGCTCTACCCCATAACCCACTGAAATAATAATCCGCCACCCTCATTTTGTCAAGAGCAAAAATGAGATTTTTTGCCAACTACGACAAACTAACCTTTTGGGGTCAATAATGTTACTGGATCACCGCCCTCTTTCGTGCTCAACGGTAAATTGTCTGGACCAATCACAAAAAAACGGAAGCAGCCAATATGGCTGCTTCCGGGCATATCCGAGCAAAGTTTCGTTCCCCTGCCGGGCATAAACTATGGGCATGACTCCGGCGGCGGGGCCAGGTTTTTGTAGACGTAATTGACCAGCAAAACAACGTCAACCGGATTGACTTGACCGTCACAGGTAATATCCCCGGCCTCCAGCACCGGTTGAGGCGGCAGGCCATTCTTATACACGTAATTGACCAGGAGCACAACATCAACCGGGTTTATCGCTCCGTCGTTGTTGACATCACCGATGGTATAGGCCAATACCGAATAGGTCACTTCGACAGTGTCGGCGTCCACGCCGTCGGAGGCGATAAACCGCGCGGTGAAGACCAGACCGTCCTGGGCAAGTTCCGGGGTAAACTCAAACCCGCCGATGCCGCCGCCGGAATCAACAAAGGACGAATTTGACGGCAGGTTTTCCGCGGTCAGGGTAGGAATTGCCGCCTCCGGATCGACGGCTTCAAGCCGGGCAGTATACAAAGCCAGGGCGAGCAGCTGCTGATCTGCCGGGAAATCGACAAACTGCGGGGGCTGGTTGCCCGCTTCGTCGACGGTGATCGCGACTAATTCGGTGTCGGCCAGCACATCGTCGGAGGTGATAAACCGAACCGAATATCCACCGGCCTGCAAATAATCCGGAGAAAAATCAAAGACACCGGTGCCGTCCAAGTTGTCGACAAAAGTGGCGTTTGCCGGGAGATTTTCGGCCGACAGGGCCGGTGTGTCGCCGTCCGGGTCAGTCCCCGTCACGACGAGGTTAAGATTTTGCCCTTCAAGGACGGTTTGGGCGCCAATTGCGGAAAGGACCGGCCTCTGGTTTCCGGCTTCGGTCACCGTGATCTGGACATAGTCCGTGTCACCCAGAACACCATCAAAGGCAATGAAGCGCACGTTGTATACACCGGCTTGTGTGTAGTTCGGGGTGAAATCGAAGGTACCGGTTCCGTTGTGGTTATCAACAAAGCTGGCATTGGTCGGGATATCTTCAGCCCGCAGGGTCGGTGTTGTCGCATCGGGATCGGTAGCCGAGACATCAAAAGTGAGATTCACACCCTCCAGAACGCTCTGCGAACCGACAACCGTCAACGCGGGCGGCTCACCTGCTTCGACCACGTCAATAGTCACAATTATCGTGTCCGCCAAACTGCCGTCGGAGGCGATAAACTGGACAAAATACGAACCGGCCTGGAAGAAATCCGGGGTGAAATCGAAAGTGCCGCTGCCGTCGCCGTTATCGGTAAACGTCGAGTTGTTCGGCAAATCGAGAGCGGTCAAACTCGGGATGGTCCCGTCGAGGTCGGTCGCGGTTATATCGAAATTGAGATTCAACGCTTCCATTGTGGTCTGCGAGGATACCGGATCGATCACCGGGGCGACATTAACATGGTTCACATTGATGAACCATTCTTTGAAGGTCGTATCGGTATCGTAATCTGAATCGACCGCAACCCAGAACATCTGGTAATAACCGGACTGGGTGAAATCAGGACTGAAAGTCAGCGTCACCTTGCCGGCACCGTCGTCCACGACGGCCATATTATCCATCAGCGGAGTCAGGCCCAAAAGCGGGATGGTCCCATCGGGATCAATTGCCGAAACTGAAACAACCAATACCTGTCCTTCGTCAACATCTTCGACCACTGTTCCACCCGCACCGAGGAAAACCGGTGCACGGTTGTTATCGAGAATCGTCAGGTCGACAAACAGCGTATCTTCCACCAGCGGATCGTCGGCGTCGGTGGCATAGACCTCAATAGTATAGACTCCCTGATCGAAGTATCCCGTCTGCCAACTGAACAGACCGGTGCCGTCGCCATTGTCGGTAAATGTTGCCGCGCCGGGCAACGTGGACGAAAGCAGCGGGATGGTCGAATCGGCATCGGCCGCCGAGACCGCAAATTCAATCAACTCGGGCTCAGTCACCGTGATCGGATCAACCGGATCAATTGTCGGGGTCTGGTTGCCGGCATCTTCAATCGTCAACACAACCATTTCACTATCGGCATCCATCCCGTCGGTAACTGAGAAAATCAGGTCGTAGGTGCCGTTTTGGAAATAGTCGGGAGTGACAGTGAATAATGCCGTCCCGTCGCCGTTATCGGTAAACTCGGTATTGGGCAGGAGTGTGTCGATGTCGAAAACCAGAGAATCTCCCTCCAGATCCGAGGCGGTAAGTAACACGCCCAGTGTTGTCTGTTCCAGCACCGTCAGCGGGCCGATCGGTGTCAGGACCGGGACTTGATTCCCGGCCTCGGTAATCTGGAAAAGGACTTTCTCGTCATCGGTCGCCAAACCGTCATCGGCGACGAAGAGTAATTCATACAGCCCGCTTTGAGAATAGCCCGCAGTCAGCGAGAATGATCCGGCACCGTTACCCGAATCGACAAAAGTATAGCCTTCAAGTAATGTCGTCAGCGACAATGTGGGAATCGTGCTGTCGGGATCGGTCGCGGAAATACGGAACTCGATAGTATCGCCCTCACCCATCTCTTTTGGCCCGATTGAGGCCAGGACCGGCGCGCGGTTTTGCGTCTGGACTGTGATATCGACACTTTCGAGATCAGACATTGCCGGCGATCCGTTATCGGTGACGGTGAAAGTTACCGTGTGCAGACCGATTTGGGAGAAATCGGGCGAGAACACAAAACCGGCAATTCCACCGCCCGAATCGACAAACGTGGCGTTGACGGGCAAACCGGAAACGGTCATGAGCAGATTATTGCCCTCTTCCGCCGTCGAATCGGTGGCCACCAGGCGAAGCGAAAACACGTCGCCGGCCAGTACCGTCTGCGAACCGATCGCAACCAGAATCGGCGGTTGGTTGACACCCACGATAGTGATTTCCACTGCCAACAATTCTGACGTCGGCGGAACACCGGTATCGGTGGCGATAAATGTTACCGTATCAACGCCGGCATCAAAATAACCCGGCGCGTATTCCCAGGTGGCATATCCATTGCCTGAGTCCTGAAATGCCTCGGTCGGCAGACCGGTCGAGTAATTGATCGAAACCGGCAGGCCCTCGGGATCCACGGCATGAATCAACACAACCAGCGTATCCCCTTCGTCAACTGTCTGTGCGGCGATTGGATCGAATGACGGCGGCAGATTGCCCTCATCCACGACGGTAAAGTCGGCCAGTTGTGTGTCGGCCAACGAACCATCGGTGGCAATAAAGCGTACCGTGTAGACCGTGTCGATCTGCGTCACATCGGGATTGAAATCGAAACTACCGGTGCCGTCGCCATTATCGAGGAATGTCGCATTGGTCGGCAGGTCCTCGGCGGTCAGGGCGGGAATAGTGCCGTCAGGGTCTGACCCGGTCACAGTGACCAGCAGATGAGTATTGACCGCAACTGTGTCGGAGTCGATCGTCGCCAGGATCGGCGCCTGGTTACCGGCTTCGACAACGGTGATGTCAACGAGTTCGGTATCAGCCAGTGCGCCGTCCGAGGCAATAAAACGCACGCTGTAGAGGCCGGCCTGGGTATAATCGGGATTGAAATCGAGCGTCCCGGTTCCATCGCCATTATCAACAAACGTCGCATTCGCCGGCATGGTTTCCGCCGTTACGGTCGGAATGGTGGCATCGGGATCGGTTGCCGCGACACTGAAATTCAGATTGGCACCTTCCGTCACTGTCTGCGGGGTAACGGCCGCAAATACCGGTGCCTGGTTGCCCGACTCGTTGACTGTAATGGTAACCAATTCGGTGTCCGCGAGAGTGCCGTCCGAGGCGATAAAACGCACATCATAGACGCCGGCCTGCAGATAATCGGGGGTAAAATCAAAAGTACCCGTGCCGTCGAGGTTGTCGGTAAATGTCGCATTGGCCGGGACATTTTCCGCAGTCAATACCGGAATGGTGGCATCGGGATCAGTGGCCGTGATAATCAGATTCAGATTGACGCCTTCATCGACACTCTGCGCGCCGATGGCGGCCAGCACCGGCGCCTGGTTGCCGGCTTCGTTGACCGTAATTTCGACGATTTCTGTATCGGCCAAAAAACCATCCGAGGCAATGAATGTGACGTTATAAATCCCGGCTTGCGTGTAGTCAGGATTAAAATCAAAGATACCGGTGCCGTCGCCGTTGTCGGTAAATACTACATTTGCCGGCTCGTTTTCAATCGTCAGCACCGGGAAAGTGCCATCGGGATCGGAAGACGAGATCGGCAGGTTCAGGTTCTGGCCTTCATCGACACTCTGCGCGCCGATGGCCGTCAGGGTCGGTGCAAGGTTTTCCTCGGTGACCGTAATCGTCACGATTTCGGTATCGGCCAGCGCGCCGTCCGAGGCAATAAAGCGGACGTCATAAGACCCCGACTGCGTGAAATCAGGATTGAAATCAAACGTGCCGGTGCCGTCGAGATTGTCGGTAAATGTCGCATTAGCGGGGATATTCTCCGCGGTCAAAACCGGAATCGTCGCATCAGGATCGGATGCCGAAACACCGAAGTTAAGATTCACACCCTCGGCCACGCCCTGTGCACCGATGGCGGCAAGCACCGGGGCCTGGTTACCGGCCTCATTGACTGTAATTGTCACGATCTCGGTATCGGCCAACACGCCGTCCGAGGCGATGAAGGTCACATTATACGAACCCGCCTGGGTGTAATCCGGCGTAAAGTCGAACGTCCCCGTCCCGTCGTAGTTGTCGATAAAGGTCGCATTCGTCGGCAGATCGACCGCACTCAGGATCAACGAATCCAGGTCGGCGTCACTGGCCGAGACACCAAAGTTAAGGTTGGCCGCCTCGGTTACACTCTGGGCACCGATTGCGGCAAGTACCGGCGCCTGGTTACCAGCGTCGTTAACCGTAATCGTCACGATTTCCGTGTCGGCCAGCGCACCGTCCGAGGCGATGAAGCGAACATCATAGGCCCCGGCTTGTGTGAAATCAGGATTGAAATCGAACGTGCCGGTGCCGTCGAGGTTGTCGACAAAGCTTGCGTTGGCGGGAACATTTTCGGCAGTCAATGCCGGAATAGTCCCGTCCGGATCGGAAGCCGAAACGCCGAAATTAAGGTTGGCATTTTCAGTCACGCTCTGCGCGCCGATGGCGGCCAGGACCGGCGACTGGTTACCGGCATCGTTGACTGTTATGTCGACCAGCTCGGTATCGGCCAACGCGCCGTCCGAGGCAATAAAGCGCACAGTATAGAGGCCGCTTTGTACGAAGTCCGGACTGAACGTAAACGAACCCGCCCCATTGCCTGAGTCGATATATGCCGCATTCGCCGGCAGGTTCTCGGCGGTCAGTATTGGTATCTCCAAATCGGCGTCGGTCGCGCTCCAGCGAAATTCCAGAGTCTGACCCTCATCGACAAGTTGCGCGCCGATTGCGGCCAATACCGGCGCCTGGTTGTTGACCGAACCATCGACCAGATCGGGAGTCGAGACAGTGATGCCGTCATCGACAATGAGTTGGAACTGGTAGGTTCCCTTAACCGCCGGGGTGAACGTCGGCTGGGCAACGGTCGAATCGGACAAGGTGACCGCAGGACCTGCGGTTTGCTCCCAGTGATAGCCCAGCGAATCACCGTCGATATCCGATGAACCGGTACCGTCGAGCGTGATTAATGTCCCGGCATCGACACTGAAAAAATCGAGTCCGGCATCGGCGACCGGAGCAGTATTGGCATAGTAGGAGAATCCACCCACCAGTGTTGAAGCAGCCAACGAGGAGGCATCGTTGGTCACGTCAACATCGACTACCCCGGAACCGGCCGGGGTCTGACAGGTTATTTCAAAAGGCGAAACGACAACGACTGAAGTCGCACCGATGCCACCGAAGGCAACGGTTACGCCTGATGGATCGAATCCTGTACCGGTAATCGTCACCGGAGTCCCCCCGACTGTCGCACCCGTATTCGGGTTGACGGCGGCGATCGCGGGAGAGATTAAGACGGAGGCATCAACGGACACTTCAAATGAGTGAGGAGAATAAGCGCCCAAGCCGTCCTCGGCGATGATCAGATACGTGTAATTGCTCAATCCATCCGAGGTCTGGTCGACATAGAAAGAGTCGGCCACACCGGGGTTAGCCAAAGAACCGGTTGGATCGTCGACTCGGCGGAAAGTACCGTTGTTGGCCGTATTGCGTCGATAAACATGATAGGTCAACCCGGCAACTCCGTTCCATTGCACGAGGATGCTGCTCGCGGAGATCGCCGCCGCGCTCAATCCGGCCGGACGGGCGGGATTGCTCGCCGAGGCAAGCACGACATTCTCCTGCTGGAATGAACCAGAGGGGATTAGGTTGGCCAGATGGTATGACTCACCATTTACCAGATTGTTGAAATAGTAGTCATACGGGTTCCCGGCGGCCTCGGTGGTGTAGTTTTGGAAATCGTCGAACCAGTTGGTGCCGTCATATCCCGCACCGGTGTTCGATTCAATCCGGATTTCTTCGTCGGTATCGTCGAGGAAACCCCACCACAATAATTCTGCCGCACCCGGTGCGGACAGATCCGAATTTTGGACTGTCCCGGAAATACTGCCCTGGGCCAGGGCCGAACTGCTTAGCCCAAGGAGTAACACCGCCGCGAGTAAGGCGCTTACACCCGCCCTGCCCCGTCGCCGGATAAATCTCCGATACTCCTGGTTTGCCGTCATTAATTGCCTCCTATTTCCTCACTCAAGAACATGCTATTTTCATCAGCCGTTTCCCGGTCGATCAGGGTACCGGGAAGGTGGCGTCGGTAGTTGCATTGGTCTGATATACTTCTCCCGGCCGCACCCGGAAATTCGTGCCGAAGCCCGCCGAGAATCGTGACTCGAAGGCCTGCGCACTCGGGATAAAGCGGTTCAGCGTGTTGAGTACACCCGGCAACGCATCAATCACGTCCTGGGCATACGCATAATTCAGTTCGTCCTCAAACGGAATGGTGATAAACGAAAAATCAGTCGTCGAGGTCGTGACAATCGCATAACTGATTGTTCCGGAATCGGGCACCCGCCCGGCAATTGTCCAGATCAGGTCTGCACTGGCGTTGACCTGGTACATTCCACCGGCAACGACTGCAAAATTCACCCCAAAGCCCGCCGCAAAACGGTTTTCATAACTCTGCGAACTGGCGACAAATCGACCGACAGTATTGACATTCCCCGATCCGACCGAAGCGATCAAACCGTCGGCATCAGTGATCCCCGTGGCCGTGAAAGGCACCGCAATGAGACTGAATGACGTGGTCGAGGTGGTGACAATCGCATAATCGAATTCGCCGACCCGGTTGGAATAATCACTGCGGTTTTCATAGGAGTCAACCGCAACGATTGTATAAAAATAGTTTGTCGCTGTGTCGCCGACCACGTCGGCACCCAACAGGTCGGAATCGCTGAAAATTGTCGTTGCCCCGTCTGTCGAACCGATTGAATCGACGGCAGTCGGCGTGAAATATGCCCGGGTTCCACGGAAAACCACGTAACGACTAATTGTTGTCGCGATCCCGCTGGTGTCCTGCGTAACTGCATTCCAAGTCAAATCAATCGACGTGCCATTGACACCGGCATTGAGCGTGGTAACCGCCAATGGTTTGTAATTACCGGCCTCATTGACTGTAATATCAACGATCTCGGTGTCGGCTAAAGTGCCGTCGGAGGCGATAAAGCGCACCTGATATAGCCCGGCTTGTTGCAGGTTTGGGTTGAAATCAAATGTGCCTGTTCCATCGAGATTGTCGGTAAAGGTCGCATTAGCGGGGATATTCTCCGCAGTCAACACCGGAATAGTCGCATCGAGATCGGTCGCGGATACCCCAAAATTCAGATTTTGATTTTCGGTCACACTTCGTGCCCCGATGGCCGCCAATACCGGCGCCTGGTTGCCGGCATCGTTGACTGTAATCGTCACGATCTCGGTGTCGGCCAGCGTCCCGTCGGAGGCGATAAAGCGAACGTCATAAGACCCCGACTGCGTGAAATCGGGATTGAAATCGAACGTCCCCGTGCCGTCGAGATTGTCGGTAAAGGTCGCATTGGCGGGTACATTCTCGGCAGTCAAAGCCGGAATGGTCGCATCAGGATCACTCGCAGATACGCCGAAGTTGAGATTCGTATTTTCGGTCACACTTTGTGCCCCGATAGCCGCCAATACCGGCGCCTGGTTACCGGCGTCGGTGACTGTAATCGTCACGATCTCGGTGTCGGCCAGCGTCCCGTCCGAAGCGATAAACGTCACACTGTACAAACCCGCCTGGGTATAATCCGGCGTAAAGTCGAACGTCCCCGTGCCATCGAGATTGTCGACAAAGCTTGCGTTGGCGGGTACATTCTCGGCAGTCAAAGCTGGAATGGTCGCATCAGGATCACTCGCGGATACGCCGAAGTTAAGATTCACACCCTCGACCACACCCTGTGCACCAATGGCGGCGAGTACCGGTGCCTGGTTACCGGCGTCGTTGACCGTAATTGTCACGATCTCGGTGTCGGCCAGCGCGCCGTCCGAGGCAACAAAGCGAACATCATAAGCCCCGGCCTGCGTAAAATCAGGATTGAAATCGAACGTGCCGGTACCGTCGAGATTGTCGGTAAAGGTCGCATTGGCGGGTACATTCTCGGCAGTCAAAGCCGGAATGGTCGCATCAGGATCACTCGCGGATACGCCGAAGTTAAGATTTACACCCTCGGCCACACCCTGTGCACCAATGGCGGCGAGTACCGGTGCCTGGTTACCGGCGTCGACCACCGTGATCACAACCACCTCACTGTCCGCCAGCAGACCGTCCGAGACGATAAATGTCACATTGTACAGACCCGCCTGGGTGTAATCCGGCGTGAAGTCAAACGTCCCCGTCCCGTCGTAATTGTCGGTGAAGGTTGCATTGGCCGGTAAACCGACCGCGCTTAAAATCAGCGAATCAAGATCGGGATCGGATGCAGACACGCCAAAATTCAAATTCACATTTTCAGTTACACTCTGCGCCACGATGGCGGCAAGTACCGGCGCCTGGTTGCCGGCGTCGTCAACCGTAATCGTCACGATTTCCGTGTCGGCCAGCGCGCCGTCCGAGGCGATAAAGCGAACATCATAGGCCCCGGCCTGGGTGAAATCGGGATTGAAATCAAACGTCCCCGTCCCGTCATAATTATCGGTGAAGGTCGCATTGGCCGGCAGATCGACCGCGCTCAAAATCAACGAATCGAGGTCCGGATCACTGGCCGAGACCCCAAAGTTCAGGTTGGCCGCCTCGGTTACAGTCTGCGGGCCGATGGTCGCCAATACCGGCGCCTGGTTGCCGGCATCGTTGACCGTAATTGTCACGATCTCGGTGTCGGCCAACGCGCCGTCCGAGGCGATAAAGTGAACATCATAAGCCCCGGCCTGCGTGAAATCGGGATTGAAATCAAACGTCCCCGTCCCGTCATAATTATCGGTGAAGGTCGCATTGGCCGGCAG
>JAJRUJ010000092.1 GCA_024277855.1 Candidatus Zixiibacteriota bacterium | reverse complement strand
TACAACACGGATCGACCACATTCATCTCTTGGTGACAAAACACCGATGGAGGCCTATATTGAGACCAAGGCGGCATAATCAATCAAATCGAATCCACCTTAATACAGCCGCCAAACTGTCCAACAAACCGGGACCACTTCTAGTAGAGGCAAAATTCGTCATCACCTGAGTAATTATAAGGTGACAAGTAAGTTACTTCTAGCGTATGATCGTCGATCCAGGTTTCGGATTCAATGTTACCCCAAGTGGCGGTCACGTACGGTGTTGTATAAATGTCACACTGTGTATCCAAGTTAATTTGAATCACGTCGCCATTCACCAGTAGCTGCGGAGCGTTAACACTAATCACGGCTGGAGCCAATGTTGTGTAGGCGTTCCCATAATAAGCTAAATTAGCCATATGATCGGGTGGCGACATCATAGCATTATAGACATTTCTACTTTGAATTCCTTCCTGCCCATCCATTCTCGAAAATACTGTTCTCAGACGGACCGTACCCTCGCTGTAAGACTCACCGAATTCCGCCATGTCCGTACTCCCTATGGCAACCCTCGCACCCGCGTCACAAAAGGCGTCTGCTACGGCCGTGCCCTTGCAGCTATTCATATATATTAAGCTTCCGTTGAAATTGCCATAATTTCTAATAAACTGTTCATAGACTCCTATAGTGTACCAACCCGGCGATCCTCCACTCGGGAAGACAACTCTGTTGTAGTACTCTACGCCATCTTCATAATAATTGCCATAGTAGGCTACTTGGTCAGCCCATGTGGCTTCTCCTTCAGGGGTTAATTCGTAACACTCTACCGAAAAGTGGCCCCGTGAAATGGGGTCAATAGAACCGTGTGTGGAGATAACCAGAGTACCAATATAATTAGAATAATCACTAATAAGGTCCGCAAATGTTTCGAGAGTACAATATCCCGAGTACGATGACGGGACCCACTCGTCATAGTGAAAAATCCCTTCTTCGTATTCCTGGCCCTTTGTCCCATAGGAATCGTAACAGACATGATCCAAATAATCAAGATCACCCCATTCGCCCTGCCAACGAAATGGAGCAAAGAGGCATGCTGCGTGATTAGAACCCGTGCCATCTCCCACCGTGGCGTTGATCTGAGCGTTCAGGTCCTGATCACTAAGCATTATCGAACAAATAATAGAGCACACGACGAAGAAATTTCTGTTCAGGTGTAAGTGAGTAAATTGCATATCTGTCTCCCTTTCTCCAGGCCGTTTGCTGGCTGAAACAGCATCTCATTATTTCTCAGCCGAGTTAAGGAAATTAATGGCTATGCTATCGGCCATTTGGGGATCAGCTACGAAAGGAATGATAAGTTTGGCTCTCTTTGACGGATCGGCAATGGTCTTCGATATTCGCTTAAATTCACTTAAATAGGTTTCCGACTTGGGATAGCGTATGATCCTTGATTGCCCATTCTGAAAGATAACAAGAGCTTTATGATTGAGGGCGCTTTCGATTCGCTTGCGACGTCTTTCAAAATTCGTTTCGGCCCATCCCGCTGGTGGAGGATCCATTTTGGGGGGATCGAGGTCTATCCCTACTTTCATTTCGGGCCGATGTGAATAATAAACCGACATCACCAGTGAATCCTCAAGGAAGGCTGTATCGATTATTGGACTTCCCCTATATGATGCCAAAGCCAACTTGGCCGCTGAGTCCTGCCCATATTCATTTCGCCATTTGTCCAGACTCCCGCCAACTCTAGTTCCCAGTTCAATAGATTCGCGCACACCCGGCATGATGGCCTTCTTAGGTTTGGATGGTCGATGTCTCGGGGAGACTTGCAGCTCGTTAACGAGGATCGTATCATTCTTGCGAACAACCTCATATGGCGGATTGATCAACCGGCCGTTGAGAATAAGCCAGCCAGGTCCGGGAGTGGGCCGGGCGCTATGCTGTCTCTTTGGTTCGACATTCGTCGAATCTCCAACCACAGATACAATGGCCAGGCCCAAACACATAACAGCAACGATAGAAATTATGGCGATTAATTTTCGCATGTTTCTCTCTCCTCAATCATGCTCTCTGGTTTCCATTTCACTTTGTACAACCAACTGCGTCGGCTTCTCAGAATAATGGGCCGGATCTGGCTCCTTCCCATCTGGAATCACCTGCAACAGTGACCCCGTATTCCTCTGACTATCGGCTGGATATATTACTCAACAACTAATGATTCATTTTCAAAGTAAGGGGGCTTTGTGGTCTTGTCAAGATCAGTTGGTGTTTTTTTTCACAAAATGATACATGTTTTTGTATCGGGCGCGAGTCAGGATCACCGGGGTCCTGGCCTATTGCGGGCCAAAAAAAAGAGCGGGCACCTGGCCCGCTCAAGGATATTCCAATATCACAGAATGTCACTTAGGGGTTTCCATCGTTTCCCATTTGGCGTGTTCGACCCGATTGCGCTCGCCGAATGCCTTGATCTTCTTAACCATTTCTGGATCGGCCGAGGTGATCACGACAACATCCGCGCCTTTGCCCTGCACATAGTCGAACTTCGCACCGCCAAACATCAGCATTCCATACTGCTGGCAATGGCCACACATCTTGATATCGGCCATCGTCTTCTCGCCCGATTCCATCGATTGCGCGACAGCCATCATTCCGGCCTGTGCTTTCTTGTAGGACTCTTTGAACTCAGGGGCAACAGTGGTGATCGACAAAACACCATTGGAGATATCGTGATGTTCCCACGTCATGTTTTCCAGCAGCTTTTCGTCAGTAACCAGATGTTTGCAGAATTCGCAGTTTTGCATATCGAACCACGCCGGGGCATCAGCGGCCTTCTCTTCCATGCCGGCCACCGCGACCGTCGCCAACCCAATGACCAGGGCAAGCATACAGACACCGATTTTCTTCATTGGAGTTCTCCTCCTCGGGGTTAACTCAATAACTCTATTGTTTTCCGGTTTACGTGGTCCGAGTCCCGGACATTAGTCGTCTTTTTGCCGATAAGAAAACCCCAAAACCAATAGATTAATTTAGGGTTTAACCAATAAACCGGCGTCAAAAAAGATGGGTCGCGGTTTTCCCCCCAACCATTTACCGCGTATCATCGTTGTGAAGATGTAATGAATCGAGTGCGATCGACGAACCCGGAAGAGGATGACCCGATGTCTGAAAAACAAGTAGACCAAATCCGCGATGCTGTGCGCAACAAATATGCCGAAGTCGCTCAGGGGAAAGTCTCCTGTTGCGGCGGCAATGAGACATCGTCCTGTTGTGATTCCGAGCAGCTCATCGTTTCCATCGGCTCAGAGCAGCTTGGCTATAACAAAGAACAACTCGCCTCACTCCCGGAAGGTGCGGACATGGGGTTGGGTTGCGGCAACCCACAGGCGATTGCCGCCTTGAAACCCGGGGAAGTGTTACTTGACCTCGGCAGCGGCGGCGGTTTTGATTGTTTTCTCGCCGCGCCGATAGTCGGCCCGACCGGCAAAGTCATCGGCGTCGATATGACCCCGGAGATGGTCAGCAAGGCCCGCGCCAATGCGCGTAAGAGTGGCCATGGTAATGTTGAATTCCGTCTCGGCGAAATCGAACATCTCCCGGTTGCCGACAACACCGCCGATGTGATTATCTCCAATTGTGTGATCAATCTTTCGCCGGACAAGCCGAGCGTTTTCCATGATGCCTTCCGTGTCCTCAAACCCGGCGGTCGGCTGGCAATTTCCGATGTTGTCGCGGTCAAGCCGCTGCCCGAAAATCTCCTGAACGACGAACATCTCCTCTGCGGTTGTGTTTCCGGTGCGGCACTGGTCGAAGATCTCAGAGATTATATGGGCGTTGCCGGGTTTACCGAAATAGCCATCGAACTCAAACCGGAAAGCCGTGAGTTTATCAAAAACTGGGCGCCGGGTACCGGGATAGAAGAATATGTTGTCTCGGCAATGATCGAAGCGATAAAACCGGGTTGATAAGTCGCGGTAAATATATCTTTCCCCGGGAGCGTGCCAGCCGGTTTGATCAAATTCGGCTTTTATCATGACCCCCTGATGCCGTTAATACGCACAACAACAACGTGTTGCAAGTAGCACCCACGCCGACGGTCTCTTTCTCTGAATAACTCAGGAGTGGGTTTTCTCGCGACAATCCTATACATTTAAGTGAGATCAACCAAAGAGGAGGAATCAACCTTTCAATTCTGCGTAGTATAGTATATGGCCACCGTCGCGTCTGAACATAAAATGATACACCGCCCAAAAATCCGGGCATGCCGGTCCCCGGGTTCGGTCACTGTTGCACTGGCATATCTGATTTTGCTGGCAACGATCCTGGCCGGCTGTGCCGGATCATACCTGTGTAACGACAATGCGCCATTAACTGTCGAAGAAAATAGGGCCAGCTTGAAGGCGTTGTTGGCGGTTGAGGATTTTGCCGAGTATGAAGCATTGCCCGACAGTCTGCGAACCGAGTGGCTGCGGATGTATTGGCAGGCCCATGATCCCACACCGACCACCTCTGAAAACGAATTCCGGATTGAGCACCTTCGCCGTGTCCGTTTTTCGCTTTATTATTTTTCCAATCCCTTTGGCCCGCTGCCCTGGGACGATCGCGGTGAAATCTACATCCGGTATGGTAAACCCGACGACCGCACGTATTTGTCTGCGGGCGGCCTTGATGTACAGGGGAATCATGATTTGCGTTACACCGGCGCTCAAGGGCGATCGAAAAATATGCGGCTCTTGCTTAATGGCGGGGAAGATCCGGATTCGTTGACCGGGATTTCCCCCGGCGATGATCCCATGGCGAGCCGGGGGACGGAGATCTGGAATTATTATCGCTATGGACAGACTTTCCAATTCCTCGACCCGGACGGTTTCGGCGTCTACGTGCTGGTTCCCCTCGCCGACGGCATCAGCCCGGAGCAGAATTACGGCGAATTTATGCGCAATCGGATCACCGCAGTCGATCTGCAACCGGCGATCTACTACCATGATTATGGCCTGACCCATCTCGATTATGCCTTTGACATCGCCCGCTTCCGCACGCCGGATAATCTGTCGGCCTATGATGTCGATGTCAATCTTGGCTATCCCCTCGCCGAGTTGGCCCGAGGCGGGGCCGATTCCTCGATGATTTCGTTGCGGCGTTCGATTGTCGTGCGCAACGATTCGTTGCGGGAAGTGACCTCAGATTTCAGTATCCTTTCCCGCAAAGTCGGGCCGAACGACGGCCGTCAACGCCTGATGGTCGAACAGAAAATTCTCCACCTGCCGCCGGGAAAATATGAAATCGCCGTCTCGATCGAGGACCTCTTTTCGGGCATGCAGGGCATCTACAAAAAGGTCTTTCGCCTGCCGGAGTTCGTTTCGCCCGATGTTCAGGAAATCTCCGATATCGAGCTTGCTTCCCATGTTTGGTCGGTGTACGAACCGGGCAGCCCCTACGTAAAATACGACCGGTTGGTGATGCCCCTCCCGTCACGGGTCTACCTGCCGCAACAGTCGATTGCGTTTTATTACGAAATTTACAATCTTAAACGCAATAATCAGGATACGGCGATCTACAGCGTTGAATATGAAATCCTCGACCCGGAGGCCCGCAAAGTCTTCTATTATGAGAATGCCGGTATTTTTTACACAACCGAACGCAATGTCAGCCAATTTGGCACGCTCGAAGAGCCGCGGCTGAAGCCGGGCGAGTATCTGCTGTCGGTCAAAGTGCGCGATGAGAACACCCGCAAGAGAAAACGCACCCTCAAATCATTCAAAATCATCAAGCCGACCGAATAATCTATCCGAGATGAAACCACCAGTGTCTCATTGCGTATAGTGGGAAAGTAAAATAACGCACACGCAACCGATGATGTCTATCGGGCGAGGGGATGATCATGCGAACCAGGTCACGGTTGTTGCTGGGATTATTATTAATTATTGTGGGCGGGGTATTCATGGTCATCCAGGTATTCAACCTCGACTTCGACCTGGGCGACATGATCAGCACATTCTGGCCGGTTGCCCTGATCCTGACGGGGTTCTACCTGATCTGGCGGCAACGCCGGCGGAGGCACACCGACCCGGACGTCCAGGTGGTCGAAAAGGCGTTTGGCAATATCAAACTCTCCGGTGCGGATCTCAACCCTGACGGTATCGATGCCGAGTTGGGTGTCGGCGAAATTCGGATCGATCTCACGGGGGCCATTTTTGGTAACAAAGAACACCAAATGCGCGTTCAAGTCGGGATCGGTGAAGTCAAAATTATCCTGCCGAAAAATATCCCGATAAGCACGAAAGCCAGCGTAGGGATTGGCGTTGCCAACCTGTTTGGCCGGCGGGAGTCCGGCATGGGTGTCGATCTTAACTTTGTCTCCGAGGGGTATGCGACGGCCGCAAAAAAACTGCGAATCACGGCCGGTACCGGCATCGGTGAGATCGACATTTGCCGCGACTGAACAATTTTTCAAAAATCTTACGGCAATTACGGGAGAATCGTGTAGTCCATTCCCAGCGAGAAAAATAAAAAGTCGGTATCGTCGGCTTTGTCGGTATGGAATTCTTTTTCATAATCGAGACTGAGCGAAACGGCGAACCCCTGCCCGATGCGGGCGTCGGCCATCAATTGGATCCGGGCCAGGGTGTAATCGGAATACCCATAATCATCATCGCGGTAATGCCGCCGACCGATTTCCAGTCCCGTCTCAAACCAGGCCCCGGAAAGCGAGATATATTCAATACCGAATTTTCCTGACGGTTGCCGGTAATCGGCATGAGCATTCGCCTCGTCAATCGCGTACGCAAAACGATATCGCGGACCGAGGCGCACAGCCCAATAATCCCCAAGGGGAATCTTGACTTTTACCTCGGCATCATTTTCCGCAAAATCATACGTCACTTCATCTTCTGAACCGAAATTCCAGAAGTCCCAGCGCCAGGACATCGTCAATGGGATCGTGGGCCGCGCCCGATACTCCCATTGGATATCGACCGAACTGAGCTGATAATCGTCACGCGGGTCGTTCGAACGATAGTCCTTGTCGCTGAATCCCGCGTCGAGGATCAACCGATGGCCGGTGGCAAGTCCGAGGTCGAAATAGGCCGAGGCGAAGATGTCGTCATATTCACGGGCAACCGTGTCCGGTGCCGCCCGATGCCCCGTCCCGACCGCAACATCTGCAAAGTCGAACTCCTCCGACCGCCATTGTCCGCCGATACGATAACGGGTACGGTTGTAGTCGTACGCATAATCGAAACTTTTGTGAGGGTAGCGCAGGCGTTCCCAATCGAGACGGGCGTAAATAGTATATATGCTGGATAACCGGCCCAGCAAGCGGGCGTCACCGGAGAGCGTCCAATAATCGCTGAGGATCGAATCGGGAAGGTCGGCGGCCTCCTCGTAGGCAAACGCCCCGTTACTGCGAAATTCCAGAAAATCAGTCAGGGGGAGGCGCAAACCGCCGTCAAGATGTTCCCGCCAGCCCGCCGGACCATAGAATACTGCGTTTTCGAGAGTCAGCGTACCAGGATCATAAAAAACACGCACGCCAACCACCGGTTCAATTCGTGTATCGGTCGACTTAAGGATCTGCGATATTTCCTCTTCGGAAAGTGAGGCGGTGTCGGTTTGGAGGAGATTGTAGTTCAAGGCCGTGCGTTCGTACCCGGTCTCGACCCGGACTCGGAACGGCAATTGCGAGCCGGTCAACTGTGCCCGCGTCAGGGCCGGTATGAGTATGACAATTACGACGGTAGAGAATAACGCGACCCGAAAGGCGCGCGAGTGGTATTTCGACCATCCCCGCTGAAATTTTCTGCGGCGTCCATTTGGCATACTCGATTCCCGATTGCCGTCCACCAGAAATTACCACGCTGCTGTAATTAATCAGCGTAAAGTATCTTCGATGCGATCGAGTATTTTGACCGCCGCTCGCGCATGGGTTAACGCCCCGGCCAATCGGTCTTGTTGCAGCAATGACCGAGTGCGGTTGAGTTCGGCGCCCGCCTGACGGTACTGTTCAAGCAATTGTTCATCGCCTGAATCAATTACCGCTCCCTCGAGGTTTTGTCGGCGTGCTTCGGTCTGGGCCAGCAGGGCCTTGATTTCAGCGGGATTCACCATCTGGTCGGCGATTCCGGCCAACGCGCGTTTGAGCAGCTCCTGAGAGATTCTTAGATGCTCGCGGGCGATCGAGGTCTGTCTCCGGCCTAATGCCTCTTCGGCCTGGCGCAGACGACGCTCGGCGCGCTCCAGCAGATCATGCTTGTTTTTTGCCCCGGACTCGTTGATCGGTTTTCGGGCGCGGTCTAAAAATTCTCTGGCCCGTTCGAGCATCTGTTGGACATTCTCCTGTCCGTCGTTACGGTTGCGTCGCACCCGGTCGGTCAACCGTCGCGCCTGCTCCCGGACCTGTAAGGTCAGCTTGAGGGCGCTGCGCAGGCGAAATTCACGGAAATGCTGCCAGGCCGTTTGTTGACGTTTGACCATCGAATCAAATTGCATTCGGAGCGCCGGCGGCGCTCCGGCCACGCCGCCGGGTAAATCGGCGGCCTTTTCTTTTATCGTCTGCAGGATATCGGCAGTCCGTTCAAGTTGGCGGCGGACCGCCTCCTCATTTTCTTCCAAACTGCGGGTTGCGGCAATCGACTCATAGCCCTTCTCCCGCCCTTTAAGGGTCAGTTCCAGGGCCATGGTATATTGCCGTCCCCGGTGTTTATCTTTGGCTTTCGACTGGTATGCAGCCCCAATTTCCAGCAACGACCGCGCTTTTTCTGATCCTGACTTTCGAACTGCCTCGCCGGCTGTTTCCAGTACATCCTGTGTCCGCTCAATTGCCACGGCCACCTTGTCGGCGGTTCCCTGACCGGAGGCCGAGGACGCGGCAAAACCCCAAAGGAGGGCGACAATGACCAGAATCCAGGGCAAGATCGGATATGATCGCTCGCGGATTCGGTTTCCGTAATAGTATCTGTATCTCATTTTTTCGTCTCCTGTTACTCCTCTGTCCAGTGATTATAGATATCAAAGGTTGTGCCCAAAAATGAAAACTTGAATAAATATCGTAAATATATGTGATTCAGTAAATAACAAGCTGCTGGATGCGTCAGTTAATAAGATGATTAATTCCTGCCGGCCAGATTGTCCCAATCGGTTCACTTTGCTGAACAAGAGGGAGCAATTCAGCAGTCAATGGTCGGCCCTTGTCGCCCCGTGGTTTTTTGCTGCAGGGCGAGGCGGATCGTTACAGTTACTATTATGGATATCGTTGTCCATGAATAATTTAGACAATTATGAGTGTCGATTCCGGTTGACTTGATATTGAATTGGATGTAATTTCCCGAAATGAAAGATCATGTATTCGAGTTTCACAAACTTTCATAAAACCTGGGAGGGTTAGGATGAAGCGAATCTTATTGGCCATGTTCGGGGTTCTGCTTTTCTCCAGCGGCGCATTTGCCGCTACCTGTGTGGAATGTCACCAGAGTGTCACACCGGGGATCGTCACCGACTGGCAGTTGAGCAAACATAGTCTCAATGACGTAGATTGTTCGACCTGTCATGGCGAAGAGCATCAGACCGCCGAAGATGTTGACAAAGCCGGTATCGTTACTCCGGAAACCTGCGCACCGTGTCATGAAGAGCGAGTTGAGCAATTTAAAAGCGGGAAACACGCTCTGGCCTGGGCGGCGATGAACGCGATGCCGACCACGCACAACCTGCCGATGGCCCTGATCGAGGGAATGAAAGGATGCGGCGGCTGTCATAAACTGGGGCTGAAAACTCCCGAAGAAACCGCGCAGTTACGTGCGGAAGGTTCCGGTTTTGGTTTGGCCTCCTGCGATGCCTGTCATACGCGGCATATTTTCTCGGTCAAAGAGGCGCAACAACCGCAGGCCTGTCAGACCTGTCATATGGGTTTTGACCATCCACAGTGGGAAATGTATTCGGGTTCAAAACACGGGGTTCGCTATTTGCTGAAACAAAATGGCACCCTGCCCGAAGAAACCGCCGCCCCGACTTGTCAGACATGCCACATGCAGGATGGCGACCACGCGGTCCGCGCCGGCTGGGGATTTCTCGCCGTCCGTCTCCCGTTGCCCGAGGATAAAACATGGGCCGCCGATCAGGCGACAATTTTGCAGGGCCTGGGTGTCCTCGATCCTGACGGCCAGCCGACTGCCCGGCTCGATGTGGTCAAAGCCGCCGATGTTGCTCGTCTCACACAGGAGGAATGGCAGAAAGACCGCGACAAGATGCTCAAGGCCTGCAGCCAGTGCCATTCGGAGAATTTCGCCAAGGCCGAGTTGGCCAAGGGTGACGATATGATCCGCGAAGCGGATCATCTGATGGCTGCGGCCATCCGCATTATTGCCGGGCTGTATGCCGATGGTGTGCTGGCCAAACCGGAATCTTACGCTTATGCGTTCCCGGATCTGTTGACTTTCCATGATGCGCCGACACCAATCGAACAGCGACTATTTGTGATGTTTCTCAAGCATCGGATGCGGGCCTTCCAAGGCACTTTCCATGCCAACCCGGATTATGCTCTCTGGTATGGCTGGAGTGAAATGGTGCGGGACCTGTCCGAGATCAAGACGAGGGCGGCCGAATTACGCAAAGACGCCGGCGTCGAGGGCGGAAATTAATAAATCCCGCCAAAAAAACAATTTCCCGGGCGGACCGAGTTTCGGTCCGCCTTTTTTTGGGCGAAATTTGACATTCCCCTGCGGAATTATTCCCCGGCTGACCGGTAGTGTTTTCGGGTAAGTGGGGTGTGGGAAGACGAGGCCCGGCGGCCGCCAGCCGCCGGGCATCTTATCGTGCCGTCTGCCGGGCCTTTAATTCAAGATCCCATCCGTCCAATTAATCATTGCCGTCACCGCTTCAATTGTTCACTTTCCCTGTGGGAAAAACTAAACTCGGAGTGACGATATGGACGTTAGTCAATGGCTCGAATACACCCTTTACGGAAACCCTGTTGCTGCCTGGCTGATTGCCCTGGCAATTACCGTCGGAGTCTTTTTGGTCTTATGGTTTATCAAGACTGTCGTGATCCGGCGTCTGGCCAAGTTGGCCGAGCACACAAAAAATAAAATCGACGATTTTGTTGTCAATCTCCTCCGTAATCGAACCAAAGGGCTTTTTCTCTTTATTGTCTCCCTTTTGGCGGGGGCGCGTTACCTCCATTTTACGTCAGGAGTCGATCTCTTTCTGGCCAAGTTGATGATCTCGGTGGTCTGCCTGCAGGGGGCACTCTGGGGCACCGGCATCATCACCTATGCATTGAGTGAAATGCTCGAGCGCAAAAAAGCCGAGGGGGATATTGGCGGGATTGGCGCGTTTACCGCATTAGGATTGGTGGCGAAAGTCGGCATCTGGTCGATCGTCATCCTGGTGGTGCTGGACAATTTCGGGATCGACATCACCGCGTTGGTTGCCGGTTTGGGCATCGGCGGTGTCGCGGTGGCCATGGCGATGAAAGGCATCCTTTCCGACCTGTTCGCCTCCATTTCCATTGCCCTCGATAAACCGTTCGTCATCGGCGATTATATCGTCGTCGGTGACCAGAACGGCAGCGTCGAACATATCGGCCTCAAAACCACCCGGGTGCGCGCCCTCTCCGGCGAGCAATTAATTTTCTCCAACAACGATCTGCTTGAAAGCCGCATTCGCAATTATAAGCGCATGCAAAAACGGCGAATCGTGTTCTCGCTGGGGGTCACCTACCAGACACCGCATGAGAAACTGGTTAAAATCCCCACGATAGTCCGGGAGATCTTCGACCATCAGGATCGGGCCACGATCGACCGGGTTCATTTCAAGACATTTGGTGACTCGGCCCTCATTTACGAAATTGTCTATCATGTCGCCGTGCCGGACTATGCCGTTTTCATGGATATCCAGGAGGAAGTCAACCTGGAACTGGTAAAGAAGTTTGAGCAAGAGGGGCTTGAATTCGCCTACCCGACCCAGACATTGTTTCTCGAAAAAGGCGCGAGTTTCACCGAATCGCCGTCCTGACTTTCCCTTTTGGAGATGGTGGCGGGCAGGTGTGGCCCGCCGCGGCGGGTTTCAAGGCGCGCCGAAAATAGTAGAAAATCAAAAACAAGCAGACAACAGCAATCTGTCATTCCCGACAAGGCCCGCTTCGCGGGCCGCTGAGCGGCGGGCCCGCCTGTGGAGGGGAATCCATTTTGTTTTTCAATCGATCGGGTGGGCACCGCCCACCAACACCATCACCCGATCTTTTCTTTCGCCTCGTCCCAAAGCGGATCCATGTCGGCGAGGGTTGCGTCGGCTAAGGTCTTGCCCTGTTTCGGCAGGTTTTTTTCGATATAATTAAACCGCCGGGTAAATTTGCGGTTGGTGCGCTCCAGGGCGCGTTCAGGGTCAATCTTCAGATGCCGGGCCAGATTAACCAGGGCAAAAAGCAAATCCCCCAGCTCGTCCTCCTGCTCGATTTTCCGTCCGCGCTTGAGCGATTGGCGGACTTCGTTGGTTTCCTCAACGATTTTATCCAGCACCGGGAGAGGGTTCTCCCAATCGAAGCCAAAACGGGCGGTTTTTTCCTGCAGGCGGTATGCTTTCAACAATGCGGGCAGCGCCTTCGGCACACCGTTGAGTACCGACTCGTTATCTTTTTTTGTACGGCCTTTTTCGTTGATTTTGATCCGTTCCCAGTTGTCCAAAACTTTTTTCGCCGAAAGTTTCCGCCGTTTCTCGAACACGTGCGGGTGCCGCCCGATGATTTTGGTGCAAATCCCGTCGATCACATCGCCGATATCAAACCGCTTGCGCTCCGAGGCGATTTGGGCGTGCAGCATAATCTGCAACAGCAAATCACCGAGTTCTTTTCTCAGATCATCGGAGTTACGCCGCTCGATTGCGTCAAGCACCTCGTAGGTTTCCTCGACTAAGTACGGGGTCAGCGATTTGTGGTTCTGCTTCCGGTCCCAGGGGCACCCGCCGGGAGCGCGCAGTTTGGCGATGACTTTGGTGAAATCATCGAAGGTATATCGTTTTTGCCTCGGCTGTTTTTTCATCGTCCCTCCAGCCGGGCAATAAACGTAAATCCGGCCCGGATTTCAAATTGATCGAGCCACCCGGTATTGTGCAATGGCAGGTCACCGGCAAGCGGATAAACACCCGTCACAATTTCGACAAATGCCTTACCCCTTCACCGCGCCGGCAGTCAGCCCCGATATTATCTGTTTCTGGAAAAATAAGAATAACACGACCAGCGGAACCGTGGCCAGCGAGGCCGCGGCAAACAGGTGCGGCCAGTCGACCGCCTGGTAGCCGCGAAACATTGCCAGCGCCACCGGCAGTGTCCGCACATTCTGATCGGTGAGGATAAACGGAAATAAAAATGAATTCCAGTTAAGCCAGAAAATCTGGATCGCCAGCACGGCCAGCGCCGGACGGCATAACGGCATCACGATCCGAAAGATAATTCGCAACGGTCCCGCGCCGTCGATCTCGGCCGCCTGTTCGACATCGCGGGGGAGACTGCGTAAATACTGCCGCACCAATACAATGCCCAACGGATTGACCGCAAACGGTACGATTAACGCCAGGTAGGTGTCGTACCAGCCGAGGTTATTGATTAAGATAAACAGCGGGATAATCAAGACATACGGCGGGACCATCAACACCGCCAGTACACTGAAAAACGTCGTCTTCTTAAAGGGAAAACTCCGGCGGGCAAACGCATATCCGACCAGAAAACAAAAAACGATGTTGGCGATTGTGACGACGACTGCGGCGATCATTGAATTGGCGAAATACGCACTAAACGGCAATGCCGAGAATAGATCGGCGAAATTACGCAGAGTCCAGTTTGCCGGCGACCAGTCGGCTAATGATGGTGTCCAACTTGAATTCGGGGACAGGCCGACGACAAACATCCAGACAAACGGCAGAATCATCAACAGCAGGACGACCGCCAAACCGATCCAGACCAGCGCAGTTTTCACCGGGCTTCCCTCGCGTTCGCTCACGCCGTCTCATCTCCTGTCGAACGGAAAAATCCCAACAGCCGCGCCTGGATCAGCGAGACAAGCAAGATCACAAAAAACAACACATAGGCCGCCGCCGAGGCGTAGCCCATGCGGAATTTCTCGAACCCCTCACGGTAGACAAAATAGACCACGGTCGAGGTTGCCCCGACCGGCCCGCCCTGGGTCATCACAAAAATCTCGGTGAAAATCTGAAATGATTTGATCGTATTGATCAAAATGACGTAGAGCGTAATCGGCTTAATCAAAGGCAGGGTTATGTGGCGGAATTTCTGCCAACTCGACGCGCCCGACAACTCGGCTTCGTCATACAATTCCCGGGGCACCTGTTGCAGTGCGGCCAAAAACAACAGCATGTAATAGCCGACCGAAACCCAGATATCCATCACCATCACCGCGCCGAGCGCCGTGCCCTCAGTCAGCAGCAGACCCCGGTCCGGCTGGGCGATCCCGATCATCCGGGCCAGGGTGTGTAGATATCCGCCCTGGGCATACAGGTGCATAAATACCAGCGCGACCACCACCGTTGCGGTCAATGTCGGCACGAAATACCCGGCACGAAACAACCCGCGAAACGGCAGCTTCCGGTTGACTCCCAGCGCGAGAATCAAGGCAATGGCGGTGGTCACCGGGACCGTCCCGATTACAAAAATGCAGGTGTTTTTTAACGCCTGTAAAAACTCGGGATCGATAAACAATGCCAGGTAATGTTTAAACCCGATAAGTTCAGTGGTGCCGGACAGTGGGTTATAATTAGTAAGACTCAAATAGGCCGAGTGGGCCAGCGGGTAGAGCCAGAACAGGGCGAAGATGACCAGCCAGGGACTGAGCAACCCTAATGTCCCGGTCAGACGGCGGTATGGCGCATAGGTGTCTTTCATGCCCCGATGATCCGGAGTGATTATCCGATCAATCCTCCCGCAATTGCGCAGTGATCTTGCGCGCGGCTTCGGTCAGTGCCTCCTCGGCCGTGAGTTTGCCATACATTGCTTTTTCGACCGCTTCTTCGATAATTTGTTCGATATATACCCATTGCGGATTCGCCGGTGTCGCCCGCGAGGATTGCAGCTGGCGGATAAAGATACCCCGGACCGGGTCATCCGAAAAATACGGATCGGCCCCGGCGGCGATATTCGCCGGCGTGGCCCCGCCGGTGGCAATGCAAAGATTCATCGAGTGTTTTTTGCGCAGGAGCACACGGGCCAGTTCGAGCGCCAACACCGGTTCGTCGGCCTTGGTCGGGATCGCCAGGTATTCGCCGCCGGCAAAGGATATTTGCCCGCCTTTTCCCGGTCCCGGGAAGGGGACTTTATATACTCCATACTCCGGTTTATTTTTGGCGCCCTGGAGTTTTTTATTCAGCCAATCGCCGGAAAAAACCATGCCCAGCCGTCCCTGGACAAACAGATCATCGAGTACCGCCTGTTTTTCCACCATGCTTTCTTTGAACAGTTTGACATAGAACTCCAGTGCGGTGATCGCCAATCGCGAGTCGATCACTGAATAATTCTGATCCTCCGAAAGAATACGCCCCCCGTTTGACCAGAGGAACGGCAGGAATTTTTTGTATAGGCGGTGTTTCTCCGGCGCATTCATCCCCAGCCCGTAAACCTGCGGCCGGAAATTGTTGATTGCCTGCGTCCAATCGTATAGCATATCCCAGGTCACCGGTGGTTGATAGATATTCATACCCGCGCGGCCGGCTGCATCATGATTAATGTAGAGTACCCGGGTGCCGAGATACCAGGGGAGCGCGTAACAGGTATCGCGGTAGATCGCGGGCGGCCAGCCGACATATTGGTTTTGTGTTCTAAGCGCCTCGGCCGATACATCACGCAACACCCCTTCGGCGGCAAACTCCGCGATCCAGTCCGACCCCAATTCCAGAAGGTCCGGGGGACGTCCCGCGGCAAAGGCTGAGACGATTTTTTGATGGCCGTCATTCCAGGTCAGGTCGGTAATCTTAACTTTGATTCCGCGATGTTCTTTCTCAAATTCGGCCACGGCTTTCTCAATCACCGCTTTGGCCTTTGGATCGGTCCAAAATTGCCAAAATTCGACAACCCGTTCGCCCGATTTCGAACCGCCACCGCCGCAGCCAAAGACGATCAGCGAGTAACTTGTTATCAGCAATAGTGTTAATAATCTCATGTTCTTCACCTCTTATGTTGCCGCCAACTTCTTGCCTCACAGTATATTCCAGTGTGAGCAGCCCGTCAAGACCAAAGGGCCGGCTCTCGGTCTCCATGGGACAAATCGAGACATGAACGCCAACATTTTGCTTGCTTTCAACGGAATACTACATATAATAAAAGTTCTGCGGCCCGCATGGGGTCGCATTTGTGTGAGAGTTGAGAGGATTTAGTCATGGCCAAGGTTTGTCAGTTAACCGGGAAACGTACACGGACCGGTAATAATGTCTCCCATGCGCATAACAAGACCAAACGGACATTCAAGCCGAATTTGGTGCATAAACGCGTCTGGGATCCCAACAAGAAATGTTGGGTGAAAATGCGGATATCGACCCGCGCGTTGAAAACGCTGGACAAGAAAAATCTGGTCAAGTAAGTCAACTTCCGCCGCTCGGCGGAATGGTGATTCAAAGCCGGAACAAGATAGAAAAAGCCGACGATTCCGTCGGTTTTTTCATTTTGTGCCGGAGCCGAAAATCCGCAAAAACAACTCGATGCTCAACAATTGTCCGATAATCCGCGCCGGATAATTTTTACCCTGCAAAAATCCCTCGACAACGCCAACGACCGGTTCGCGTCCCAGGTAGTCACCGGTTTCCGGTTTCCCGGCCAGGAAGTAATCATACAGGTAGTTCCGCAATGCGCCGCGCAACCAGTCATTCCACGGTTCGTCGGGTTCGGAAGGTCTTTTCAGTTTACCGATCACCTTGCCGGCGACAATCGCCGTCAGCGGCGCGTTTGCGGGCAGGCCGGTGCGGCTGTATTCGATATCAACGACCGATGAGTAGTATTTGCTGATGAACCGGCGGTAGAACCGCGCAAAGAGCCGTTGTTCGGGCGGAATGGTCAGGGCCAGGTCGATTACCTCATTGGCATAAAACGGAACTACCGGCTCAAGATAAAGCGTGTCGGCGGTGACGCCGAGTAGATTGGCGCGACGGGCTTTCTGCTCGAAATAGAAATGGTAAACCTGCGACAATGATGACTCGGCCGGATATTGTGACCAGTGGCCTTCGATTCTCTCCGCAAAATCGACCTGATCAACCGACAGGTGGTGACGGATTTTTGTCAGCTCGGCCGTCGGCCAGCCCGGATTAAGTTTTGCCGCCAGCCATTGACTGAGATAATGCGGGTCACGCCGGCGGCGGAAACGGTAAAGATCAAACGCCAGAAAACCGAGCAACTCATTTCCGCCGTATCCGTTCACCACGACATCGGTGTGGCGGGCGATATCCACCAAGTGAGAGAGACCCGCGAAATCTACGACATTACTCAGGCCGCCACTTTTTCGTACGCCGATTTTCAATATCCCGGCGGTTGTGGCCGCCGAATCAACGTAATTCTTCAACGGCACTTTCAGCCGCCGGGCGACCTGCCCGGCAATCTCACCTTCCCGTGAGCGACGCGGGCCAAAGGTGTATGCCTGGGCGTCGCCAATACTTTTTTGGGTGGAGACCAATAATACACGTGAATCCAATCCGCCGGAGAGTGAAACCGATGTCCTCGCCAATTGACATCGTTGCCTGACCGATACGGTCAACGCATCATGCAGGGCCTCGGCGGTTTTCTCTGCGTCGAATGTCCGGTCCCGGTCAGCGAATTTCGGCCGCCAATACCGAGTATATTTCAATCTTCCCTCGTGAGACTGAGTGATACTCCCCGGTGCGATGACATGCACTTTTTCAAATAAGGTCCGTTCTCCAGTCACAAAGCCGATTTCGCATATTTCCAGCAGTGCCTCCCGGTTCACCGGCGGGGTGAAACCAAGCAAGGCGAACAACAGCGAGAAATCGGGAGCGAAGGCAAGTAAGCGGTTGTCTGTGTAGACATATAAAGGCAGCAGACCGCAGCGGTCGACGATAATAGTCAAATCACCCGACTTCGGCGCGATCTGCATAATCTGAAACGCGCCGTCGAACCGACTGAATTGTGACCAATCCTTGCTGCGAATCAGCTCGTCAATTTGCTGGAGTGTTTGCCGGTCAAACCCCGAATTGGGGGAGAGGCAAGTGGCTGGATAATCACCGACGCGATAACCGGCGGTGATTATCACGGTTCCGGATGATTCCAGCGGTTTAATTTTGGGTTGTTTGAAAATGTCGAGATGGTACCGCCCGACGAACGTCCGTTCGTTCTGAGCAAATTCAATCCGATGTGGCGCAGAGCCGGGTAGTTGAAATTCACGAACTTCTTGGGCAACCTTGTCAAAATCGACTGTTCCACCCAAATCGTATAAACCGAAAATACCCGACATCGCCAATATCCTCCGACCGGCAAAATAAAACGGCGGACGTCGAAACGCCCGCCGTAAATGATCGTGTGTGAAGAAAACTCAGGCCTGATGATACTTGG
>JAJRUJ010000091.1 GCA_024277855.1 Candidatus Zixiibacteriota bacterium | reverse complement strand
TTTTACGCGCTTGTTTGGCCGTGGGGCAATCTGGTATGATTTTGCCGAACGCCATCATCTCCTCCTGCGGGTATTTGCCGGTGTGGCGGATAATGAAGTGCCGCCGCCGAAGATGTTTTATCTCGGTGGACCGGCCACTTTACGCGGCTATCGAGTCAAACAATTTTACGGCAACGAGGTTGTCCTGGCCACGGTGGAATATGCGATCAAGTTTTGGGAAAATGCAATCACCGACGCTTCACTGGTCGCTTTCTATGATGTCGGACGCGCCTCATTGAATGACGAATTATGGCTGCTTGACGGCTTCCGGTCGGACTTGGGTGTCGCCCTGGATTTTGGCGGGGGATTCCGTCTCGCGGTCGCCAAGGCCCTTGAAGTCGGCGACATCAAACCGGTTGTCACCGTTCGAGTAAAAGCCGGGCTGTAATAAACAACCGTCGCCCCCTCCTATCTCTTTATCTATTATACCGTTAAGTCTATTGTGACTCCGGGCAACAGGATGTGCTGTCTGAAGGCGGATGTGTCCACCGCTGATGTTGACAGATTCCGTCGATTTCCTGAATTAATGCAGGAGTAATCGATAAAGCGTTCCGGTCGAACCTCCGATGATTAAATAGGATACACCCAGGTGTGGACCGCCTGGAGGATTTGGAGGTAATCTCGATGTCCGGCACAAAACGACCTGAAGGAATTGAAATCGACACTGCCCGCATAGCCGTCCCCGGAGTTTCGGCCTCCACCGCGACCGAAAAAACACCGTTTGAGCATAGTACCGACACCGATGATGTACTGGCGAAGATGCAGCAGTCGTTGGCAAAAATCCCAATTGCTGCGGCCACAGGTTCTCGTGTTCGTGATAAGGGGTCTTCCAGCGATGATTACGCCGCATTGCTGACCGTGTCCCGGGCGATCAATTCGACATTAGTCCTGGATGATATTCTTAAAATCGTGATGGAGCAGGCCATTGAGTTGTTGCGGGCCGAGCGCGGTTTTTTGATGATGCTCGAAGAGGACGGCAAATTATGCGTGCGCAGCGCCCATAATTTCCGCAAGGACTCAGTTGACACTACCGAAGATTTCCGGATCAGCCGCACCGTCGCCCGTCAGGTTGCCGAAACCGGCGAACCGGTCTACACCTCCAATGCGCAGGAAGATCAGCGGTTTGCCGACAATAAGAGCATCCTGGAACTGAACCTGCGGTCGATCCTCTGTGTCCCGCTAAAAACGAAAGACCGGTTAATCGGTGTCTGTTACCTGGATAATCGGGTGGCGACCCGGCCATTCGTGCGCGACGATCTTTACCTGTTCAATTTGTTGGCCGAGCAGGCCTCGATCGCCATCGAAAATGCCAAACTGTACCGGGATCTCGAATCGCTCAAGATCTACAACGAGAGCATTGTTGAACAGACTCCGGCCGGGATTATCGTCCTGGATGAAGACCTGCGGGTACTCACTTTCAATAACATGGCTGAAAATATTTTCCGCGAACCCGAGGTCGACTGGACTGCCGAACAACTTGCCGTGCAGCGTGTACGCTTTACCGACTTGATTCCCGCTCCGGATCGAATCTGGTGGGAGGACACTCTTGACCTGGTGCGCGAGACGCAGCAAACGCAGGTCAAAGACCCTTACTATCACAATACCTCGTCGAAAGAAAAAGTCCTCTCGGTGAAAATCTCCACCCTCAATGGTATTGAGGGTGAGTCACCCAAGCTGATCGTGATGGCCGAGGATATCACCGAGAAAGCGATATTGCAAAAATACGTGATCATTTCCGAAAAACTGGTCGCCAAAGCCGAATCGGCGGCGGCGATCGGGCATGAATTGAACAACTACCTGGCCTTGATTTCTCAGCATGCCGAGTTGCTGCCGATCTATCTCGAACGCAAACAGCTCGATAAGATGCCGGGCAGTTGCCAGGGGATTCTCGACAATATCGATAAAATGAAGCGATTCACCGACGGGTTGATGGATTTCTCGCGGATGGAGACCGAGTTGGTCGAATATGACATCCGGTATCTCATTGAGGATCAGTTGTTTTCGCTCAAACCCCATCAGAAATTCGCCCGCACTAAGTTCGAGTGCAAGTTTGATTCCAATCTCCCGGTGATCAGGGTCGATGTCGGGCAAATTCAACAGGTGTTGTTGAACCTGTTTAACAATGCTATCGAGGCGATCGAAACGATCAAGAGCCGTCGATCGAAGATTACAATTGCCGTACGACATAACACGCAGCACGGCAATATCGAAATCATGGTGAGTGATAATGGTCCCGGGATGCCCGAGGAGGTCCGGGAAAAATTATTCGAACCGCATTTTACCACCAAGACCGGCGGACATGGCCTGGGGCTATACAATTGTAAGAAAATCATCGAGAATCACGGCGGCCAGATGATCGTCGAAAGCAAACCGGGAAAAGGCACGACGTTTACCGTCCGGCTCCCGGTGACCAACAAATTCGCGTCGTTTGACAGCTAAGCGGCGACCGGCGGCGTCGAAAGGCGGCATGGTGATTACCCCGGAAAGTCCGCGCATTCCCACTTCAATCGGTAAATACCCTATCGAGTCATTTCTGGGCGCTGGGGGGCAGTCTGAAGTTTTCGCCACTCGGCCCGTGGAGAATGTCCCGTCTTGTGCGGTCAAATGGTCGCGCGAAACGTATGAACCCCGTGGGAGTGATCCTCTCGTTGCCGAATATCACCTGTTAGCTGAACTGTGTCACAAACAGTTGGTCCGGCCTCATGATTTCGGTTATGAAAAAGACCGGGCGTACCTGGTTGTCGACCGGGTCGCCGGCCCGGAATTGTTTGCCGGCCTCCCCACCGGC
>JAJRUJ010000090.1 GCA_024277855.1 Candidatus Zixiibacteriota bacterium | reverse complement strand
GTTGCGCCGACAGTTGCAGTCGGTTATTCGCCGCCGTTTCCCCGAAGCCCGGCGCATCATCCAGTGGATTCACCATCCCCGCCAGAGCTGGGTTTACGATGCCTTTCCCGAGGCCGGAAAGATTTACCACTGTTATGATGAGCATACCTGCACCAACGATGGACAATATTATCCGGAATATTGGGAGAATGAAAAAAAAGTGATTCGGATGGTGGACGTCACTTTTGCCACCTCGAATACGATTATGCAACGACGAGAAAGTTCAGCCCGCAGGATTTCAATGCTCCCGAATGGGGTTCCCGATTTTTTATTTTCCGACCAGCAAATGACCGACGACGCAATTGACAACATCCCTCGACCGAGAATCGGATACCTTGGTAACATTTATAGATTTCTCAATTATGACTTGTTGCATAAGCTTTGTAGCAATAGGCCAGACTGGCACCTCGTGCTGGTGGGGCCGATAGCTGACGAATCCTTGACACAAGGTTTGCGATCATTGCCGAACGTCCATTTCATGGGCCCACGTCCCCACGAAAATCTCCCCGCCATATTGCAGCGGTTTGACGTCGGTCTCATTCCGTTTGTTGTAAATGATTTTACTCTGCAGGTCAGACCGCTCAAGCTCGCTGAATACTTGGCCGCCGGGGTCCCGGTCGTATCAACAGATTTTCCCAACCTGAAACCATTCCGCGATATCATCAGCTTGGTATCAAACGATCCGGATGAGTTTATTGCCGCTATCGGCCAATACCTCGCTAGCGATTCTCCTGATCACTCGACTCGCCTGAAGGAGTTTGCCCGCGAGTATACCTGGACCCGAATCAACGAGAAATATGTCGTTCCCGTGCTCCGCGAAGCATTCGATATCTGATTTTGTAATTGTATAGGTGAAGTAAATTGCCGGTTTAGCCGATTTTAAACCAGTTAAACCGCTCCCCATACCGACGCAAAAATTCCTGGCGCAGCTTGCGATGGTCTTTGCGCTGCAAGCCCGGATCATCCTCAATCAGGCGAAACGCCTCGTCACGAGCGGGAGGGATCATCGCGACATCGCGTATCGGATGGGCGATTTTTAATTCCGGCAGGCCATGTTGGCGGGTGCCGAAAAATTCCCCGGGACCGCGCAATTCCAGATCGATTTCGGCGATCCTAAAGCCGTCGGTATGAGCGCACAGCGCTTCGATCCGCTCGCGGGCCAACTCCGAGGGTTTGCCGCCGATCATTAACACGCAGACCGATTTCCCCGGCCCGCGCCCGATCCGACCCCGTAACTGATGGAGTTGCGACAGCCCGAACCGCTCGGCGTTTTCGATGACCATCACGCCGGCATCCGGCGCATCGACTCCGACCTCAATCACCGTGGTCGAGACCAGGATGTCGATCTTCTTTTCGAAAAACTCGACCATCACCGCGTTGCGTTCGGCGGCCTTCAACCGTCCATGCACCAAGCCGACTTTTCGTTCGGCAAATCGTTGGCGCAGTTCTTCAAATCCGGCATTGGCCGCTTTTAAATCCAGTTTCTCCGATTCGTCGACCAGCGGGTAGACCACGTAGACCTGCCGGCCGCGTGACGTTGTCTGTTCGATATACTCATACATCTTTTCTCGCGCATCCTCGGTCCGCCAGACTGTCTGGATTGTCCCTTTTTGCGGTGGCATTTCGTCGATCACCGAAATATCGAGATCGCCATACAGGGTCAGAGCCAGGGTCCGGGGGATCGGCGTGGCGGTCATCACCAGCACATCGGGCCGCCGGCCTTTACCCAGCAACTGTGCTCGCTGCGACACTCCGAATCGATGTTGCTCGTCGATGACCGCCAGTCCCAGCTTTGCAAAATGCCGTCCTTCTGAAAACAACGCGTGAGTGCCGATGACCAATTGGACCTCACCGGATTCCACCTGCGCCCAGATATCGTCTTTTTCGGTCGGAGTCAGCGAGCCGGTGATCACCGCGATCTTCAGCGACAGGGTGCGCAGCAGCTTCGCCAGCGTTCGTCCATGTTGTTCGGCGAGGATTTCGGTCGGGACCATCAATGCCGCCTGCCCGCCCGATTCGACCGTCAGCAACATTGCAATCAACGCCACGATGGTCTTGCCTGAGCCGACATCCCCCTGTAGCAGACGGTACATCGGTGACGACGACTGCATATCACCGGTAATTTCGTTGGTTACCCGCCGCTGTGCGTTGGTTAGTTTGAACGGTAACTCCTCGGCGAAGGCCCTGAGCAATTTGCCTGGTTTGTTGCAGCGATGCGATTTGGTTTGGCTTTTTGCCCCGCGTTGGGAGTAGGCCAGCGACAGTTGCAGAAAAAACAGTTCATCGAAAGCCAGGCGTCGGCGGGCGCAGTCGGCGTCGGCGACCGTCTCCGGGAAATGAGCATTTTTCAGGGCCCACTCCACCGTTGGCAGACCCAGTCTTTCCCGCACGTCCTCGGGCAAAAATTCCAAATCATCCGGGCCGATCCGATCGAGCAGTGGCTTGACCAATCGACGCATTCCGCGCGAATCCAGATACGAACGCCGCAATTCCTCGCCGGAGGGATAAACCGGAATCACCCGGCCGGTATGCATCAGGTCGTCGTCATCCTCGTCTTCGAGAATCTCATATTCCGGATGGACTATTTGCAGTCCATGATATTCGCCGACCCGCCCGGATGCGGAAATCGTTACTCCCTTATGCAAGTTTTTCTTTGCCCACCGAATCCCGGAAAACCACAAGAGGGAAAGGAAGCCGTTTCCGTCGGAGATGACGGCCTCGAAGCGGTTTTTGCGGCCTTTGAGTATTCCGGAAGAGACTACCCGGCCGACGACCGTGGCGGGCATGTCCGGCACGAGTTGATTCAGTGGCGCGATATGCGAACGGTCCAGGTATTTGCGCGGCAGCCGGTAGAGCAGATCAAGGACGGTTTCCACCCCGATCTCGGCGAACACCGCCGCTTTCTTTGGTCCGACACCTTTGAGATACTGTACCGGCTGTGCAAAGTCGAGCGTTCCGCCGGCGCTTTGCGTTTTGTCCTCGAAACCTGCCACGGCAAAACGATAGGACGATCAGACCCCGGGGCCAATCATTATTTTGGGCATATTAGCTTAGGGAACCGGCCCTGGTCGGCCAGGAAACCAGACGAGCCGTTGCGGATTAATCGAGTTGGTTCTTGGTGTGGTTTTTTTCTACCCGCGTCGGGTATTTACCCGAAAAACAACCGGTACAGAAAGCGCCCGGCGGATGCTTGGAAAGTTTGAGCATGCCTTTCAGCGATAGATAACCCAGCGAATCGACACCCAGGAATCGGCGGATTTTCTCTACGGTCTTATCCGAAGCGATCAGTTCTTTTTTTGTCGGCATATCGATGCCGTAATAGCACGGCGAGATGATTGGGGGAGAGGACACCCGAAAATGCACTTCCTTTGCCCCGGCCTGACGGATCAACTGGATCAATTTTCGGGCAGTTGTTCCCCGGACAATTGAGTCATCAACAATAATCACCCGCTGGCCTTTGAGTACTCCGCGCACCGGGTTGAATTTTACCTTCACATCCAGATCACGGACTTCCTGTTCGGGCATGATGAATGTCCGGCCGACATAATGGTTACGGATCAGCCCAACTTCCAGCTTGATCCCGGATTCCTCGGAATACCCGATTGCGGCCGTATTCGACGAGTCAGGCACCGCAATGACAATGTCCGCGTCTACCGGTTGTTCGACCGCCAACTGGTGGCCCAGCCGTCGCCGGACTTTATCGACGTTTTCCTCGAAGATCCGACTGTCCGGCCGGGCAAAGTAGATATGCTCGAAGATGCAATGCGCGCGACGTTTCCGCACCGGCAGGTATTTCGACCGTGGTCCTTTTTTCGAAATTTCGATTACCTCGCCGGGTTGCACATCGCGAACATATTTTGCGCCGATAATATCGAAGGCGCAAGACTCCGAGGCGACCACCCAGGCCCCGTTCAATTTGCCCAAACACAACGGGCGGAACCCGAGAGGGTCACGGGCGGCGAAGAGCTTGTCTTTGGTGAGAAAGACAAAACAAAACGCCCCCTGCAAACGGCCCAGGGCATCGACAAGTTTATCGAGAACGCCCCGTTTCCGCGAACGGGCAAAAAAGTGCATTACCAATTCCGAGTCGGAAGTCGTCTGAAAAATCGCCCCGGCTTTTTCCAGGTTGGCTTTTAGTTTGCGCGAGTTGGTGATATTCCCGTTGTGCGCGGCGGCCATTCGGGTCTTTTGGTTCTTGATCAGCAGTGGCTGCATATTGGCCGGTGAGGAGGAACCGGTTGTCGAATAGCGATTGTGCCCGATTGCCGCGGAACCCTTGAGGTTTTTTAACAGGCGGCGGCGAAAAAATACTTCGCTGATTTGTCCCATCCCGCGATGGGCAAACATCTGTTCGCCGTTGGCCGATACGATCCCGCACGATTCCTGACCGCGGTGTTGCAGTGAATAGAGGCCGAAATAAGTGTAATCCGCCGCGCGGCGGTTCCCGTAAAGTCCAAAAAGCGCGCATTCGCAGGCGGGTTTGTCCTCTGAAAGCGCCGTCCGTTCCCCAATTTTCTCCGCCATCGGTTTTTCCACCCCTCCGGAAAAACTTTCAGTATATCCCCCAATACGGCTTATGTCAAGCCGGATAATTAGATACGCGTCATTGTCGGGGACAGCGGGCTTTTTTACTGACGGCCGCACCGGACGGACCAAGCCGAATGATCTTTTGAACTAAACTTGTGCAATTCCGGCCAAAATGTGAAATATCTTTCACGGCTGACCCGCCCGGGTTATATTGCTTTTTAGATGTTTGGGCGGGGACGGGGAATAATCCTTGCCGCCTGTGCTAATGGAAGCTCGTTGTACCACTGTTACTTGCCGACGTTGAACGGGAGTGTGAATTTTGTTTGCCGCAATGATTGCCGTCTTGTTCCCTGGCGAGTCATCTGTCGGGCACTCACGGCATAGCGTTTGCGTTTTTCCCCGCCGTCAGCAGTGTGGGGTTCCTGTAGATGAGTGATAAAACACCTAAATCTCCCGAAATTCTGCAGGCGCGTTTCGAGTCGCTGCGGCAACTCATCCTGGATACGGCAGGGAATAAGGATCTCAAAGAGCTGTTTTCAGCGACGATCCGACATTCTCTATCGCCCAGTGGTGTTGAGGCGGGCGCTGTTTCTCTGTTTAGCCCGGAAGGGGAGACCGAATGGTCGGTCTTTGCCGGGGACGATGATTGCGCCGACGCGCTCGCCGAACTCGAGGATAACCTGCTGCAAAACCTCCGCACCGCCCACGGTATTCGCTCATTATACCTGACCCTCGACCAGGATGGTCCCGCCGGAGTTTTTTCCTACCCGCTCAAAGCCGGCGCAACTATCTACGGCGCGATTTCCGGGTTCGCGCGGGGCGACCGCAACCTGGCCGTCGAAGAAGAATTTATCTCTGCTATTGCCGGCGCGATGGCCCTCGCCGCCGAACGCTCTCGACCTGCTGCCGAGCCCGCCGCCGCCGAAGACCTTATTCGCCAGGCCCGCGCTACTGCTGTGGCCGAAACAGCCGTCGCCATCAATCACGAAATTAATAACCCCCTCACGGCAATCTCCGGCAATCTCCAGCTCCTGCTCTCTCGCGCCACCGACCTTTCACCGGATGTCGTCCGGTTGTTGAAAAAAATCGAGGAAGGCGCGGATCGTATTCTTGAAGTTACCGAGAAACTCCGTAACCTGAATGTTGACAAAACCGTGCCATATATCGGCGATACGAACATGATCGACCTCGACGCCGCCGAAGACGATGACCAGCAGTAGCGTGCACTTTCCCACCTGATCGAATAATCGCGAGTACTGGACTTTTTCTCTCCTGCGCAGTAAGCTGTCAGCGCGGGGAATTGAATCCTGATTTTATGGTAATATTTCCGGCCCGCAAACCGATCGAAACCATGAATTCGTCGCCGACACATTCGCCAAAGTCTCCGGAACCAGTATCCGCTGCAGGCACAAATAGTCTGTTCTTCATTCTGGCCATACCGCTGGCCGCCATCCTTGTCATCGCGGCGATTTTCTCGTTGCGCTGGCGCATCGTCCATGACCTGCCGATTATGCTCTATTTCGGCCTGCTCACCGAGCATTTCGGTTTTGTTCCCTACCGGGACTTTTTCGATTTTAATCTGCCGGCGATGCATCTGTTCAGTGCGACAATCGGGCGGATCATCGGTTATAGCAATCTCGGTCTGCGGATCGTTGACCTTTGCTGGCTCTCGGCGATTATTGCAACCACCGCCGGTTATCTCCGCCGCATCGACCGCCGGGCCGCCCTCATTGGTCCGATTCTTTTCGGCCTGGCTTATCTTTGGTCTGGGCCATACATGAGTCTTCAACGCGAGTACCTGATAATCTTGCCCCTGGCGCTGGCCTTGTGGGCGCTGTTTTCTGCCTCACCGAAGATTATCGGTTACCGCCCATTCTTCGTGGGTTTATTTTTCGGTCTTGCCGCCGCTATTAAATTACATGCGGCTATCGGTTTCCCACTTGCGATCTGGTATCTGATCGTGGAAAACCGTGATGGAAACCGGAAAATATCTTACGGTAGAAATACCGGACGAGGCATAGTTCTTAAATCTTTTTCGGGATTCCTGCTCCCCCTGGCGGCGACTGTTCTTTGCCTCTGGTTTTCCGGGGGGCTGCCTGCCTTCTGGGAAATCGCTACCAAATACTGGCCGCTCTATACCGGGTTGACCGTCAACCATACGACAATTTCCGGGGCAAATCGCCTGATGTATATTGTCGAACGATTCGGCTCGTTGGGCGGCCACGCCCTCTGGGTCGTTCCCGCCGCTCTTGCCATGTACATTGTTCTCAACCGTACCGACTGGCCCGCCCCCCGCAAGCGTCGCGTGGTTTTTCTGGGGGGGATGACCCTGGCTTATGCGTTCTACCCGGCGATCGCAGGACAATTTTGGACTTACCACTGGCTTTTGTTCCTCTATTTCGTGATCCAGATGGCGGCACTTTGTCTGGTTGCTCCCGCACCCGGGAGCACGCGACTGCGGCGGCTGTTTCCTGCCGCCGCTCTCGTTGTCGTTATCTGTTTGAAAATTCTCGCGCCCCATCACTTCCTGGCCCAGGCCCAATATGCCGACGCCACTCCTCAGAGCCGCGCAGTCGATGAGATTGCCGAGTACTTGTCTGCCGAACTCCGACCGGGTGACACGGTCCAGCCGCTCGACTGGACTAACGGCGCAGTTCAGGCAATGCTGATTGCCGGGGCGCGACCGGCCACGCGTTTTGTCTATTCATTTTCATTTTATCATCACATCACCAATCCCTATATCAAAAGACTCCGCCGCGAATTCATGGCAGAACTCGAACAGGCCCAACCAAGGTTCATCGTTAAAATGACCAACGGGTATCCCGGGGTGCGCGGCCTCGATACGACCGACGATTTTCTCGCCCTGGATCGCTTCATCGCCGCCGAATACACCCTTGTCCGCGCGGGGGACGGTTACCACATCTTCCAACGAAAAGCAGATGGACAATAGAGCGGTCTGATCATTAAGCAATAAGCGGAGTTTGCGCGCCGTGTTGTGATGTCTTACATCAAGTGCAGTTTTTTCGCCTGGGCGGTCAGTTCGTCGCGGAATTTTGGATGGGCAATGCTGATCAACGCTTTGGCGCGTTCGCGAATTGAGCGACCGAACAAATCGACAATTCCGTATTCGGTGGCCACGAAATGAACATCGCCCCGGCTGGTCACTACACCCGCGCCATGATCAAGTTCAAATACTATCCGGCTGATCGAGTCTTTTCGGGCTGTCGAGGGGAGGGCGATCACCGGTTTGCCGTTTTTCGCCCTGGATGCGCCCCGAATAAAATCCACCTGCCCGCCGATTCCCGAATAAATCCGGTGGCCCATCGAATCCGAACAGACCTGGCCGGTCAGGTCGATCTGGATCGCCGAGTTGATCGCCACCATATTGTCGTTTTTGGCGATGATAAACGGATCGTTGACATAATGCGACGGATGAAACTCGACAATCGGGTTGTTGTCGATAAAATCAAAGAGCACGTCCGAACCCAGCACAAAACTGGCGACCATTTTCCCCGGATGCAGTGTTTTCTTCTCGTTATTGATGATCCCCTTCTCGACTAAGTCGATCACCCCGTCGGCAAACATCTCGGTGTGAATCCCCAGGTCTTTTTTCTCGTGCAGGTAATAGAGTACGCCGTCGGGAATCCCGCCGATCCCCAGTTGCAATGTCGCGCCGTCTTCAATCACGCTGGCGACGTTTTTCCCGATGGCCTGGTGCAACTCGGTCATCTTCGTCGGATGGAGCTGTACCAGCGGCGTATCGGCTTCAACCACATAATCCAACTTCGAGCAGTGGATAAAATTATCACCCAGCACTCGTGGCGCCTGGTAATTCACCTCGGCGATAATTATTTCGGCTGCCTCGCAGGCGGGCTTGGTTGTCTCCACCCCGACCCCAAAAGAACAATATCCGTGTTCGTCGGGCGGGGAGACCTGGATGAGACAAACTTCTATGGGGAAAATCTTCCGATAAAACAACTCGGCTACTTCACTCAAAAATATCGGGTGAAAATCGGCGCGCCCCTGATTGACCGCCTCGCGGACATTCCTGCCGGTGAACAATGAGCGATGCCAGAAATGACCTTCATGTTCGGGGTTGGCGTAATCGGCGGTGCCCACTGTCAGTAAATGAATAATCTCGACATCGCTCAACTCCGGCGAACGGGCAACCAACGCCTGCACCAGACTCTCCGGTTCGGCGCATCCCGGGTGGATATATACATGATCGCCGGACTTGACGACTTTCAGCGCTTCCCCGGCGGAGGTTTTCTTACTGTTGTACCGGTCCATCCAGCCCGGCCGGCGGCCGCCGCGTCCGGAGGAAGCAGGAGAATTGTTTGTCGATCCGACCATATTCAAGCTGTCGTCAGCACGATTGTATGTCGCTTTGGACACGCCCCCGGTCTTAACGGGCGGTGGGAAGCTCCCGCAGTGGTTGCCCGACCGCCTCGGCCAATGATCGCTTCGCGATATTGCCTTCGTAAATGTACACGCCGCGAGCCAGCGAGCGGTCTGCTTCAAACGCCGCGGGCAAGCCCAGATTGGCGATCAGTTCAACCCGGTCGATAATGCTGTTGGTCAACGCGAATGTCGCCGTTCGCCCGACATTCGCCGGCAAGACCGGGATATTGCAGTGGATTACTCCATTGACCTCGTATGTTGGATCGGCAAACGTCGTCGGCCGGGTCGTCTCGATACAACCGCCCTGGTCAACCGCCACGTCGATTACCACCGAGTGCGGCTTCATCGTCTTGATCATCTCGGTGGTCACCAAAACCGGCGGCCGGTCGCCATGCAACGAAACCGCCCCGATCAGGACGTCGGCAAATTTAACCGCAAGTTCGACATTATGTGAATAAGGGACGGCCGTAATCGCCCGGCGATCACAGGTGCGAGCCACCTCGCGCAAGCGGTCGATATTCGTGTCGAAAACCATCACCTGAGCACCCAAACCAAGAGCGCAGCGCGCCGCATTGCGCCCGACATTCCCGCCGCCGATGATAATCACATTGGCCCCCGGAATTCCGGCCATTCGGGCCAAAAGGATCCCGCGCCCGCCGGAATGGGATTCCAACAGCCGGGCGGCGATCGTGACCGCCATCATCCCGGCAATCTCCGACATCGGTTCGAGTACCGGGAAACGCCCGTCATCGGTTTCGATGGCCTCGTACCCGATGATCGTCGCTTCTTTTTCGCAAAGGCCGTTAACCAGGTTTTCGCGGATAGCGGCCTGATAGGTAAATGACATCACGATCTGCCCGGGGCGGACAAACTGCAAGTCGGATTCATTCAGCGGCGAGACGCCCAGCGCCAGGTCGGCCCGGCCAAATGCTTCGTCACGGTCGTAGACAATTGTCCCCCCGGCGTTAATGTACCGCTCATCGAAAAAACCCGATGCCAGCCCGGCATCGTGTTCAACATAGACATGATGACCGGCTTCGACCAGGCGGCGCACGGCCGCCGGAGTCAGGCCGACTCGCCGTTCATCGGGGTATTGTTCGTTGAATACCGATATATCCATAGCGTCGACCGCATTTTCTCCAGACGATGACAAACCACGCCCGCGTCTGGATACTGTTGATCAGTGTTCCCCTTCCGGAGCGATCCAATCGTCTTTATCTCATTACAACCTGAAGCTAAGCCGTGACCGGGTTTGCATATTTTTCGACACTTTTCAGACCGGCGTCCAATGCCTTCAGGTTTGCCTCGATCAAATGTTTTTTCGGCAAGTCGTTAATCAATCTCCGAAGTGTCTCCGGTGAGACGATGTTGGTTAAACCGATAACGGCCCCGGCGGCAACAATATTAGCCACCCGCGCATTATCCAGTTGATCGTTGGCAATTGCCGAGAACGGCACCCCAATGGCCCGCACCCCGTCCGGGAGCGTCACATCTTTAACGAATGAGCTGTCGTAAAGGATGATTCCGTCTTTAGTCACGATCGGCGCAAATTTCTCCAACGATGGCTGGTTCATTGCCACCAGCATTGTCGGTTGAGCCACAAACGGCGCGCCGATCCGCTCAGCGGAGACCACCACGTGGCAGTTTGCCGTACCACCGCGCATCTCCGGGCCGTACGAGGGCAGCCACGATACATATTTTTGTTCATACATGCCGGACTTGGCCAGCAATTGCCCCAAAAGCAGGACACCCTGACCACCAAAACCCGCGATGCGAATTCTATGTGTCCCGAAATTGTCGAAATTTCCCGTGCCGACTCCGGCGTCTTCTTCAACCAGGCCCAGTTCGTGCTTGATCTCGTCCGCTGTCAGTGCCGGCTGCGACAATATTGGTCGCGCTTCGATCTCTTTGCTGTCTTTATACACACCGGTAGGAAAGACTTTGGCCATTTCGTTGGCGACAAAATCGCGCGAATCAACCGGTTCAAGCTTCCAGCCGGTGGGGCAGGGTGAAAGAATCTCGACCAAGCTAAAACCTTTGTTGTCGATCTGGTTCTGCAATGCCTTGCGGATCGCCTTGCGCGTTTTCATGATCCCTTTGGTATCCTGCAGCGTGCAACGTTCAATATAGACCGGCGATTCCAACACGGCGAGTAGTTCGGAAACTCGCATCGGCCGGCCTTCATTGTCCGGGTTACGGCCGTACGGCGTGGTCGTCGTCTTCTGATTGATCAGCGTTGTAGGGGCCATCTGGCCGCCGGTCATGCCGTAGATCGCGTTGTTGACGAAGAAGACGACCATCTTCTCGCCGCGATTCGCGGCCTGCAGGATCTCGT
>JAJRUJ010000089.1 GCA_024277855.1 Candidatus Zixiibacteriota bacterium | reverse complement strand
CTGCCGGGATACCGGCGGAACCGACGATGAATGCCGGAAGAAATTTGAGCAGGCCGCCGCGAAGTTCTTTGCCGCCGCGAAAAACCAATTAAATGCAGATATCAAAATCGACGGTATTCTCGCTGACATCTCGACCGGCCTGGATGCGGTGAAAACCCTGGGTGGGGGGAATGTCTCCGGCATTCCGGCGCGATATTGTGAGCTGGTCGGGGCGAAACGGCATGTTTTTGATCTCTGGATTGCCTTGCGTCAGTTGGCCAATATTGATTCGCCGGATAGCCGGGCATTGATCGAGGACTGGCTGCTGCACCGGAATATGGCGGTGATTTTCGGCCGGGCGCTGGATAATGAAGGTGCGGGATATTTCGATGCGCTGCTGCTGACCATTCTGGTTTCATACGAAGACCTGCTTGCTCCGAAACGTAAAACACCACTTGCCGACAAATTCAAGAAGGTGCTTGACGATCCGGTTGTGATTGAATTCCTCCGGATCAACAAACACGAAGGCACACTCTGGCTAAATAAGGAACAACTTGAGAGTATGCTGGCCGCGCTGACGGCGGCTGGTCTGACTCAATTGCAAGTTATCGGCAAACTCACCAAAGATATCGCCGCCGAGATCATCACGACTGCCGCACGGATCGCCGACGCCGCCGAACAGGCGGGATATGAAGTGGACGCACTCACGCGTTATTTGGATAAACCCCATTAATTGGCAATGATATAGAATTGATTGACTTGTCAGATTGCTTTCTTGGCCCGCAGCCCATCCAAAGCGATGTCCGCCAGAGCGGGCGAAGCGTCGGGTGGGTTTATCATATCGGACCTGTGCAGCCGCAGGCCTCCGGTATATCCATGGAAAGCGAAATATCCCGCCAAGTAGGGGCGCGGCTTGCCGCGCCCGCGGGCAGGGCAAGCCCTGCCCTACGATTTGATTTACATCCAGTCCTGGATTCGACCAGGCCGGGATCCACAGGTATACCTCTCCCCTACGCCCTGACGTTTCAACCCCAAAATAAATCCGGGGTTGCCGGCCATCCGCGAACCGCTGCCCAAGCTTAGAGATAGAACAAATAGGTGACTGTTACCAAAATCGCGATATACACCAGACTCAAACCACCGCCTATTTTAACATAGTCTTTCGTCCGGTATTCCCCCGGCCCCATATAGAGCGCATTCACCTGGTGCGTCGGCAGGATAAATGAATTGGAAACGCCGATACCGACGACTATTGCCGCCACCCGATGATCGACCCCCAGCTGATTGGCTAAAGATATTCCCAGGGGAATCAATAAAGCGCAGGCGCCGACGTTTGAAACCACCATAGTAAAAGCGCAACTCAAAACAGCCAGAAGAATAAGCAGCACCAAAGGCGACATAAAGCTGCCCATTCCAATGACGATTCCCCGAGCCAGCCATTGAGCGGTACCGGTTTGACTTACCGCCATCCCCAGGGGAATGAGTCCACCAAGCAGGAATACGGTCCGCGAATCGATCGCCCGATATGCCTCGGTAATGGTCATGACTTTCGTGATAATCATGCCGAGGGCTCCCACCATCAGACAAATTGATAACGGGATTGGGTTGTAGGGCAAGTTCTGGTAATATAAACTTGAGATGATCATTAAAAGAAGAGCGACCAGGAAACTGAAAAAAGCGTACTTTGCCTTTTCCGGCTTGTGGATTTCTATCTTGTGAGGCGAAATAATAATAAAGTTCTGATGTTGCTCCTTCAAGGACTGGATTTGTTCCCATGTCCCGTGGATGAGCACAGCATCGCCGGATTTTAAAGAGCGGTCCGCCAGGTCCCGGTAATGGACTATACCATCCTGATGAAGCGCTAAAGCATTTACATCAAATGTCTCACGAAAGCGGATTTCCTTGATACATTTGCCGATAAACCTTGAACGCGGAGAAATGACCATTTCGACAATCCCCGCATAAGAAGGATTGAAAATATTCTTCTTGAAAAGAATTGGTTTATCCCGGAGTACTAATCCATACTGTTTAACGAATTTTGCGACATTTTTTTTATGACCGTAAACGCAGATCCCCGTCCCGCCCTTAATTGTCCTTTTCGGATGCGGAGCGATGTTCGGCAATCCGTCTTTTCTCGACATCGCGACAATGTTGACCAGGAATTTGCGACGAATATCGGCGATTTCCTGCGGTTCATCATCGGGTTGATAATTCTCGGGAACCCATATCTCAAAAGGACCATTAATATCAGAATAATTGCAGGCAATTCCCGGTTGAGCGTCACCGCCATTATCCTTGTCTGTGCAGGTTGGACCGGCCTTTTGTTTGGATAGCAGTTTCATACCAATTGTGGCCAGATAGGCGATTCCACCAATAGTGAGGGCCAGGCCAATCGGTGTCAGTTCAAGGAAGTTGAATTTCGGCATCCCTTCCGGAAGTATGTCATTAAGTAAAATCAAGGGACTGGTGCCGATCATCGTCAGTGTCCCGCCCAAAATCGCCGCCATACCGATCGGCATAAGAACGCGTGATATGTGAATTTTGAGTTCCTGGGTAGCAACCAACCTGATGGCGGGCAAGAAAAGCACCGCCGCTCCGGTATTTTGCATCACACTCGAAATAGTGGCAATCAGCGAAGAGAAAACAACAACCAGCCTGGATTCTCCCTTCCGGACATAAGGTAAAAGGGGCTGAATGATACGATTGACCAACCCGGTCCGATTCAGCCCGTAACTTATTATCATAACACCAATAATCGCAATGACTGCATTACTGCTGAGTCCGCGAAACGTATCCCCGGCTTTAAGCAATCCCAGTACCGGAAGTAAGACCATCATTAAAATGGCAACCACATCGATCCGGACCCACTCAACAACAAATAGGAAAATTACCAAGCCGATAAAAAATAGCATCAGAAACTTGGTTTCAAGATGGGTGTCGACTTCAAGAGGGCTTAACACGATGCCGACATCCTGCACTTTTAGCCCGCTGCTGGTTACCAATCCGGCAAATATGTCCGATGAAATAAAATATTTCCCGGCATTAATTCTCGGATTCACAGTGTAGTTCACATACGTCGTCATCATCCGGGGATTATTTCCCTCAGACACCTGAAACTTAACCAGAGTATGGCACCCTGATTTGTCGGCGACCGCGTTATTGATGAAAGTGATTCCACTTTCGCGAGGAACCGACAACCAGGCTGTCGCCGGATTTTCTATTTTGCGGTCCCAGAATAATTTTCTTCCATTAACAGCCGAGGTTGGATCAATAATGATTTCAAGCTTGAAGCTGTCTACCTCACCGGCGAGCAATGTCGGTAATGGCGGACTCAACTGAATAGATACGTAGGACGGAATCACAGCGGCGGAATCACAGCTGATGCCGCCACTGTGATTTTTCGCCATTTTTTGTGGTTGGCTGCTTTTAATTGCTTTGACGGAATTTAACCCAAATCCACATAAACCAATAACAATGAACAAAACTGAAAGAAATGTCGTTCGATTATATCGCATTCGGATATATTCCGATAAAGTCAATTTGTCGTTGGTATAAGTGCAAGAATGCCATCTTCCCCGCAAAAATGGACCCTTGGTTAAGGTAGGGCCGCCGTGTTTTCGAAGTTAACCGGGCATCTCTGACCCGGTGTCGAACGGCGGTATTCCCATTATAGTATATCTCAATAGACTTAAGAATCTTCGCGTCGCCCCAACTTCCGGGCATCCCCACAACCTTCCGTCCCTCCGCCACAACCAACCGGATCGGTTCAACTCTGAATGCCCGGCCAAAGACTCCGATACCTCCTCGTCCCCGGCACCTGGACACCTCCGCATAACACCATAATACTATCTTTTGCCCATGTCCACTAAACCACGGGAACTTCAGATCATCTTTGTCAATTCGATGAGTGGGATATTTTATGACGATGTCCCGGTGAAGTTTATTCAAAGTGTATTTGGAATCATGAACCAGGTGCCGCGCCGCCAGGGTTTGTTGAAAAAGCCCTGAAACCAGGGCCGCGAAAGCCGTTTAAATGAGGCGAGAAGATACAAATGGCATGACAACAGCCACGCCGGCATACAAATAGCAAAAATACTCGGTGTTATCGATTTTTTTGTTGACGTGTTATCAGAGATGTTGCATTTAGAGATCCTTAGAAGATGTGAATTGACCGGTAAATTTTTTTGTCTGGATTTTTCCCCGGGGGCTTGAACGACGACTCGAGTCAGACGGCAGGGAGCACACAAAATCCGCAAAATGACAAAACAAGGGGGCTTCGCGCCGCCCGGCTGTCCACCCGGAAAGGGGACGGTCGATGCGGTTTAATTGCCGTTTGACCTATTCGTGTTTGCCAACTATTGGCCATCCCATTTGTGGGATGGCCGTTTTTTTTAGCATAATTTTTACAAGGGAGGCAGGATCATGCGTCATCTGTCAGTCGTGAACGGCGAGTTTGCAAACACAACCCTTCTCCGCTCCAAACTGCTCGAATCGGCCCGTAAGTGGTTTGGAGATAATTTGTTCCTCGAAATCTCGGTCCCCCATATCACCGGGGCAACCGGCTCATGCGAGTGGTTCCCCAATGCAATACCAGTCGAAATGTATGACCCGGCCGGCGGGGAGCATGCGATGTTTTTGCGGCAGACCGGCCAGTTGTATCTGGAGGCATTCACCCTGGCGCATAATCGGGTCTACACAATTGGGCCGTCGTTTCGGCAGGAACGCAAGGTTTCCAACCGGCATCTTTGTGAGTTTTTGTTGATCGAGTTTGAGGGCCGCGACTTTGAACTGGTCGGCTTGATGGATTTGATTGAATCACTGCTTAAAACGATGTATCAGACCGCCCGGGAACTGACCGGCAATAAACTGCTCGGCCGCTATATCGAAATGCCGTTCAACCGGATCAAATACGCCGAGGTGATTGAAAAACTCCAGCAACACGGGATGGATATCGAATTCGGTGACGACCTCGGCAACGACGAGGAATTGGCAATCTGCGAACTGCTGGGAAGTTTGCCGACTCTGGTCACCCATTATCCCGCCGATCCCAAGCCGAAAAAGGGCGGTGTGATCAAGTTTTTCTCGATGCGTCGGGACGGTGATGAGACCCTCTGTTGCGATCTTCTGCTCCCCCATGTCGGCGAATCGGTCGGCGCGGCAGTGCGTGAGGGTGCGGCAGACAAGTGTAAACAGCAATTTGAGGAATCGTACATGTATGATCATCTGCGCGATTCGGGAGTCGATCCCGCGCAGTTTAACTGGTATTTTGAGGTACTCCAACACGGGCAGGGCCAATCGTCGGGGTGCGGAATCGGGTTTGAGCGGGTGGTGCAGTCGATCCTGGCACTGGAACAGCCCGAACCGAGCATCAAGGCGGCGGTCGAACTGCCCCGTTCGCCGGATTATCTGGTGCCGTAGGAGAATTTGAAAGACGATGGTCGGCGCGCCGGCCCCTGTTGTTCAAGACAATCACCTGGTCTTGAACCGGTGATGGATTTGTCAGACCGCACCTTGTCCTGTCTTGCCGGGCGCGGGAATTCTGCGTATATATTTTCATTGAGTGGAGCAGATGAAAAACGCCGAGAAAAATATATTCGAATTATCGCGCCGGGGCCGAGGCGGGGTGTTTGTGCCCGCATCCGATGTCCCCGACCGGCCGCTGGAGGGGTTAATTCCGGCGGAATACCGGCGCGCCAAACCGGCCGCATTGCCGGAGGTTGCCGAACCGCAACTCGTACGTCATTATACCCGTCTTTCGGTGCAGAACCATCATGTCGACAAGGCGATATATCCGCTTGGTTCCTGCACGATGAAATACAACCCCAAGATCAACGACAGTCTGGCCTCCCAGCCGGGATTTGCCCTCCTGCATCCGGAAATTCCGGAGAAATATGCGCAGGGGGCGCTGGAGTTGATTTATCGGTCGGCAAAATTACTCGCCGAGATCGCCGGGATGGCGGAAGTCAGCCTGCAACCGGTGGCCGGGGCACAAGGTGAGATGGTCGGACTGTTGCTGATCCGCGCCTACCATCAGAAAAACGGCAATAAGCGCAAAAAAATCATCATTCCCGATTCCTCACACGGCACCAATCCGGCGTCGGTTTCGCTGACCGGTTTTGAGGCGGTCCCGCTCAAATCGGGCGCGGATGGCCTGGTTAATCCAGAAGCGTTGAAGAACCTGCTGGATGACAATCTCGCTGGGCTGATGCTGACTAACCCCAACACGCTGGGACTCTTTGAGAGTCAAATCGAGAAAATCACCGCAATGGTACATGAGGCCGGCGGGCTGGTCTATATGGACGGGGCGAACTTAAACGCCATGCTGGGGCTGGTGCGGCCGGGCGATATGGGGTTTGATATCGTCCATTTCAACTTGCACAAGACGTTCGCAACGCCCCACGGCGGCGGTGGACCGGGCGCGGGTGCGGTCGGTGTCGGTCAAAACCTCCGTGAATTCCTGCCGGGACCTCGGATAGCCTGTCAGCAGCAAGAAGGGAAAAACTGGTACCAACGCGAGGAGGTCGGTCCGAACTCGATCGGCCGGGTGCATTCGTCCGACGGGAATTTTGCGATTATCGCGCGGGCCTACGCTTACATCCGCTCGCTCGGCGCGGACGGGTTGCGCGAGGCGGCCGAATGCGCCATTCTCAATGCCAATTATCTCCTGTCAAAAGTGATCGATTTCTACGACCTCCCCTATCCGGGACCCTGCCAGCATGAGTTTGTCCTCTCGGCCAACCGGCAGAAAAAACTCGGTGTGCGGGCCGCGGCAATCGGCAAGCGGCTGCTCGATTTTGGCGTCCATGCCCCGACGGTCTATTTCCCGTTGATTGTCGCCGAGGCGTTGATGATCGAACCGACTGAAACCGAGAGCAAGGAATCGCTCGACCGCTTTGCCGAATATCTGATTCAAATTGCCAAAGAGGCCGAGACCGATCCCGATTTGGTCAACTCGGCACCGCACAATACACCGCTCTCCCGGATGAATGAGGCACAGGCGGCGCGTGATCTTGACCTCGCCTGGGCCGGCGACATCTCCAACGGTGATTAAAGGCCTCCAGGCATTCGTCATCCTGCCGATTTCCGGTCAATAACGATTTTTGCTCTTGCCGCCGATAGTGGCCAGTGCGACTGTAAGGTATGTCTGACCCGGTGATAAAACTGCAACAAGTGTGTGTTACCTACAAAGCATCAGGCCCCGCCCTCGCCGGTCTGGATTTGACTGTCAATGAGGATAAACGACTTGCTGTTTTCGGCCCCAATGGCTCAGGGAAATCAACGCTGTTGCGGGTGATGGCCGGTTTGCAGCGGCCAACTTCCGGAGAAGTCACAATTCTTGGCCGCCGGACCGGCGCGGGGACGTTGCCCGACGAGATTCGCCGCCGGATCGGGTTCGCGTTTCAGAATCCTGAAGAAATATTCGCCACCGATACCGTTGTCGACGAAATCCGTTTTGCGCTCGAATGCCACCGGCCGGGAGGACAACTCAATAAAGAAAATATCCAAAACACACTAATTGAGTTCGAACTTGACGGTCTGGCCGATCGCGCGCTCACCCGTCTGTCGGGGGGGGAGAAGCAACGTGTAGCGCTGGCCTCGGTTCTGGCGACGCGGCCGGATATTATCTTTCTTGATGAGCCGACTTCTTACCTGGATCCACCGGCGAGACGGGAGTTTTTGCAAAACCGACTTTTTGCCGACTGCACAGAAAAAAACACTGTGGTTTTCGTTACTCAGTATTGGACAGAAATCCAGAAATTCGATCGGGTGATCGTCCTGGAACAGGGGCAGATAATCTTTGACGGTGAACCGGGTGATTTTTCCCCCGGGGATCGCCAAATTGGGCCGGGAAATATCGAATCCGGAAAATTGTGGTTCCCCCCGCAATCGGGAGAAGAAAATAAACCGGCCATCGAAGTAGACAATTTGACCCAGACAATCTCGGTTTTTCCGGGGGAGTTGGTGTGTCCCTTACATGAGATTACTTTTGCCGTCAATCATGGCGAATCTGTCGGTGTGATCGGCCCGACCGGGGCAGGGAAAAGCACCCTGGCGTATCATCTTGCCGGATTGATTGAAAAATTCGACGGAGAAATCACAATCTGCGGCAAAGAAATCCCACCACCGGTCAGGGAAAAAGAGAAACCGACAGCGGCCTTACTGTTTCAAAACCCCGATCGGCACCTTTTTGCCGAAACCGTGACAGATGATGTAGCGTTCGGCCCGAGGAATTTTGGCGTACCGGCCGAGGAACTTGACAGACGGATTCAACAGGCGCTGAACGCGGCCGGTTTGGACTGTGCCGCTTTCGGAGGGCGATCACCATTCGATCTTTCCGGTGGTGAACAACGTAAAGCGGCGTTGGCGGGAACACTGGCACTGATGGCAAACGTGATAATCTTCGATGAGCCAACGGCCTATCTGGACATAGAATCAATTGGCCGGCTGGAGTCGCTGATCGGTATCCTGACCGGCTCGGGCCGGGCGGTGCTGGTGATCTCTCACGATCTGCCGTTTTTGCGGCGCGTCTGCCCCCGCTGGCTGATTTTGAACCAGGGTGAGTTGATTTATGACGGGAGTTTGAGTGATTTGGCTGCTGATGCTGAGCCATTACAGTCGATCGGTTTTGTCGAATAACTGGATATCCGGCGATGACCTGGATTTTGCCGATAATTGTCTTTCTGATCGCGGCAGGATATGCCGCGGTCGGCCTTGGCGGGGGAACAGCTTATCTCGCGGTTCTCTCATTTTGGAGCTATGATCCCCAGGTCATTCGCCCCTTGGCGTGGGGTTTAAATATTCTTGCGGCGAGTATTGGATTTATCAATTACTGCCGGGCCGGACATTTTTCGTGGCGGTTTTCCTTCCCCCTGGTCATCAGCGGAACGGCCGGCGGGGCGGTCGGGGCACGACTGCCGATCGAAACCGGGCAGTTCAGCTGGTTACTGGCAATCACGTTGTTCGCTGTTGCCCTGCGGATGTTGTTTAAAAAAAGCAAATCGGTCGAAGAAGATCTGCGTCAGCCACTGCCTTTGGCGGTCATAATCATACTGGGATTTGTCGTCGGTATCGCCTCGGGCCTGGTCGGCATCGGCGGCGGAATTATCCTCGGGCCGATTTTGCTGGCGTTGCGGCAGGCCCCGGTCAAGACGATGGCGGCGATGACCAGCTTATATGTCGCCCTGAGTTCGGCGGGAGCATTGGGGGCGCATCTGCAGGCAGGCGGCACGGTAGATCTTGTCTGGTTGGCCACGCTTGGAGTTATCTGTATGCTGGGTGCATTCCTCGGCTCGCGCTATGGGGCGCGGAAAGCCGATCCCCGCATTTTGGAGTTGATCTTCGGCAGTTTGGTGATGTTTGCTGCAATGCGGCTGGTGTGGTTGAGTATTTAGCTGAGCACATGCGATCCAAAAAACGTAATTTGACGAGAAAGATGATTGACCAAATTTGAAGTTAACCATACTATTTGAGCATGTTGAAAAGTCATAAAATCCATGAAGAATTTCGTGCTAACGGACGAGTCACAATATTCAAGGGTGACTGTCTCGAACTGTTGGCCCAGATTCCCGATGAGGCGGTTCAATTGATCGTGACCTCGCCTCCATACAACATAGGCAAGGAATACGAGCGGAAACTCAATCTTGAAGATTACCTTGCACAACAGGAAATGGTCATTCAAGAGTGTGTACGCACTCTATCGGATCGTGGTAGCATTTGTTGGCAAGTAGGGAATTTTGTCCAAAATGGATCGATTATTCCACTCGATACAGTTCTCTATCCCATCTTTCGAGATTTGGGTTTAAAACTGAGGAATAGGATTATCTGGCGCTTTGAACATGGACTCCATTGTTCCCGTCGATTTTCCGGACGGTATGAAACGATCAACTGGTACACAAAAACAGATGACTATGTATTTAACCTTGATCCTGTGAGAGTGCCCCAAAAATACCCCGGGAAAAAATACTTCAAAGGTCCCAAAGCCGGGCAATATTCGGGAAATCCGCTGGGCAAAAATCCCAGCGACGTTTGGCAAATTCCTAATGTAAAAAATAATCATGTTGAGAAGACGCCTCATCCCTGCCAATTTCCGGTGGAACTGGTCGAAAGACTTGTTCTTTCGATGACGGACAAAGACGGTTGGGTACTCGACCCATATCTCGGGACGGGGACCTCAATAATCGCGGCAATCCGTCATGGGCGACGCGGAATGGGCGCGGAAATTTTTTCCAAGTATATCGAACTCTCCCGGAAGAGAATTCAGCAGGAGATGGCCGGAACATTGAGGACCCGACCAATGAACAAACCGATATATGACCCCGCAATTAATGGCAACGGGTTAACCACCTCTCCGTGGGGCAACGGTAGACCGAGTGCGCAAATGACGATGCTGGATGCTTCAAGGAGTAATGAATCATCATGAAAATTGTCGAGATTTATTCTCATTTGAACGGACTGGAATTCCTATTAGTGCATAAGCCGAAGTTGTGGAATGAGATTAAGAAGGTCGTATCCGCTGTAGACGCCAAATCGTGCAAGACCAAAATATCCAAAGAAAAAACCAAGGCCGGAAAAGTCCTCTATAGCCCCATAGATATGAATGCGAATTTCAAGAAGTTTCTCAGCGTAGCCAACTGGCAGGAAAGCAGGGTCAGCTATTGGGTGACCAAGGATGAAAAACTTATCCGGAAAACTCTGGCAATGGATCCCAAAGCTCAGAAAATGGAGATTGAGGCAGCCGGCTTGGAACCGATCTACAGTTATAATCAGACTGATTTCGTGAAAAACAGAGTTGCGATTGAAGTGCAATTCGGGAAATATTCATTTGTGGCATACGACTTGTTCGTAAAACATCTTGCGTTTTATATAGGTGATCGAATCGATGTTGGAATTGAAATCCTTCCAATGAAATCATTGCAGGCACAAATGAGTTCGGGCGTTGCCTATTATGAAGGTGAGTTTTACAATGTAATTCGCCAAGGCAGAGGCGTGCCTGCAGTACCACTTGTTATGGTGGGGATCGTCCCATAGACGATCACTTTACTTTGACCTTTTCTGATCTGTAAAGTCACTACCGATCAGACAAACGAGAAATAGACTGCAATACACGGTGAGTGCATCTGCGAAACGGCGATTCTTATATGTCTCCCCTTTCCCGCTTCAGGCGCCGAATTTCTGCAATTTCATCGCATGGGCCAAAGCCAGATGAATCAGGTTTCGCAACGGCATCCGGCCAAAACCGCCATAGCGGCATTGGCTTTCGTTAAACGATTCGAGGTTATCCGGACGCGCTGTCTCCGGCGCGTAAAGTAAAGCGGGCACCGGGTGCCAGGAATGTTGTTTCAGCGCCGCCGGGGTCGAAT
>JAJRUJ010000088.1 GCA_024277855.1 Candidatus Zixiibacteriota bacterium | reverse complement strand
GATCCGCATTCGCAGATTCGGGTCATGCTTTCCGAGGGATTGCGCGGCATCATTTCCCAGACGCTGTACCTTCGCGCCGACGGAAACGGCCGGGTTGCCGCGCTGGAAATTATGATCAAAACACCGGCTATCGCGAATATGGTCCGAGAGGGGAAGACCCACCAGTTGTCCACCGCGATGCAGACCGGGCGCAAAGAGGGCATGCAGATTATGGCGCAACATCTGAATCAATACATCGAAGACGGTGTAATCACTCCGGACGCGGCGATTGCCACCGGAATTGAGGACATCGCAATGATCAACACCGCGCCACGGCCGGTACCGGAGCCGGTCACATGAAAAATTCGGACCGCTTAGACGAAATTCTCCTTCGCCATGGCTGGGTGACCGAAGCGCAAATTATCAAGACCCTCAATGAGCAGCGCAACTCCGGCGAGCGTTTTGGCTCGATTATGGTGCGGATGGGATATCTTTCCGAATCCCAACTCTCCGAGGCGCTGGCCGAACAATATGGCACACCGGTCTGGGATCCGGAGACGGCGATTGTCGAGACCGCCGCACTCGAGTTGTTTGCCGAAAAATGGCTGCAACAAAAGGGCGTTCTGCCGCTGGCTTATGACAAAAAACGCAAACATCTCGAAGTTGCGGTCACTGATCCGACCGATATAGCGCTGGCCGATGAGATCCGGTTTCAGGCCAATATCAAATCCCTGACGATGACCGTTGTGCCGGAAATTTCTTTGCGACGGTTGTGGAACGCATTCAGCGCCGGCGAAGCCACAAAGAAAAATGGGCCGACCTCCCCGGCCGACCAGACCAATACACTTGGCTTGAAATTCAGTTTCGGGCTTGATGCCGTCGACGAACAGAAATCACCGTCACCGTCCGAGAAAAAAACGGGCGTTCTCCTTTGGCTTTCCCAGCCGTTCGTGGCGAAATTACTAAAATCATTGCTGGAAGTGGAAATGTGCCGGGTGGAAGTCTGGAACGGCGTGGATATCCCGACCGGCAACTGGCATTACGTCATCTACGATGAAGACCAGTCGGCCAGTCAGCCCAGCGGGGCGGCGCGGTTGAAAAAAGCGCAACCGCAAATCCAGTTCGTGCCCCGGCCATCCTGGACAACGTCGCTGTTGCGCTCGCCTTTGTCCTATGAACGGCTGCGTGATGGATATGTCCACCTGATTGACTATTTCACGCAACAATTACGCGACGGACGGATTGACCGGCGGCTGTCGCGCTATGCCCTGGCGGCGGCGCGCATTCTGCCCCTGACTCAGTTTGAGATCGATTCGTTAATGGCCGCCTGCGAGTTAGCCCCGCTGTTAGCCGACCGGCAGGAATCGCCGGCCGACTGGGAGCAACTGGCCGAGGATTTGCGCTGCCCGTATCCTGTCATCGATATTTACCGTTGTTTGTCGGTTCCGTTCAATGAATCGGAAAGCAAACCGGGCGAGTCAAGTGTCACCGTGCCGTTGACCGGCAAGATTTTCACCGTTGTTTCGGCATTTCTCAAAGAGATCGATCGTCAGCCGCTGAGCAGTATTGAATCCCTCAGTCAGTTGACCGAATGGCTGCGCCGTGAATCGGGGAAGATGTTCGACCCGATGGCAGTCGAAGCGTTATTGCGGGTGGTCCAGGAAGAGGTCCTCGAGGGGTGTCTCCCGCCGGGGCCGTCGGAGGTGATGATGGTTGCCGACCGTCCGGTCGAATGGCATCATCTGGTCATGCAGTTGGAAAACGACGGCTGGCGGGTTGTGATGTCCAAAGGCGCAGTCGAAGCCCGCCGCGAAGCCGAACGGCGTAAACCGGATGTTGTGGTCTGGGCGGCGGATGGGGCGATGGAGTGGATCCGCTGGCAAGCGCAGGCCCTCTTTGACGTAACTAATTTCCTTATCCTGGATCAACCGGATACTTCCTTGGAGCGCGCCGCGCTGGAAGCGGGGTTTGAGGATGTCTGGAGCGGCGATTGGGATGCCGGCGTGGCGGTGGCCAAGCTGCAGCGTGCGGTCATTCGCCGCGAAAAAACGCAGGGCGAAATGCCCACGGTGACCGGTTCATTGCAACAACTCAGTTTTGTCGATATGGTCCAAATCCTCGCGGCGGGGAGCCGCAGTGTGCGCATCGATTTGCAAAGCGACAACCAGAAAGCATCGGTGATCCTCTGGCAGGGGCGGATTATGCACGCCCAGGCCCCCGGCAAAGACGGCGAAGAAGCGGTTTATGACGTCCTCTCCTGGGAAGCCGGGACATTCGGTTTACATCCGATTTATGCCGAACCGCCGGTCAATTGCACTCAGCCCAACGATATGATCCTGCTCGAGGGCTGCCGTCTGATGGATGAGCAACGGGCAAGCGCGCCTGCTGCCAAGACGACGGCATAAACTCGTGTGCGCAAATAGCGTCCTGAACATCCAGTTTTACTGCCTTGTCCATACGCGGCCGGCCAACATAGCATATCTCCCCTAAAGCATTTAACCGTCGGCGTCTGGTGGCGGCCCCGCCGAACACTATCTGTCACAGTGTGTGGATGTTATTGATACAGGCAACGCTCCCGGCCCGCCGAGAGCCGCTGGCCCTAACGTAAATCACCGGGGAACTCCGCCGGATTGTCCGGATCGGTCACATCGAAGAAATAGTATGGGCGGGTAATAATCGCATAGAAACATGAGTCGGGCAAAAGCGGCAGATCAGAACCAAAGTATTCGTTGAGAATGATGCGGAAAGTATTGACCGGAGTTATCTTGTCGTAGACCAGGGAATCGGCGACGCCCGGCAAGTAGAGGGCATTGAGAATACTGAACCGCTCTCGGATATTGGTATTGGGCAGACTGTACCAATCCAATTCCGAACCGGGGCCGTGGTCGCCCTGCAGGATGATTATCGGCGGGTTGTCGCCATATCGGTCGAGAATCCCGGTAATCATCGGTTCTAATTGTCCATTGAGGTATGCAACCTGGTCACGATATCCATTAATATATTCGGCGTGTGAGCCGCCTTCCTTGAAAAAATCCGAGCCGTCGCCGATCCGGTAGCCCCGGGTATGTTCCAGACGCTCGCCGTGGGCGCCAAAGACAAACGGCGGATGAGGGGCAAAGATGTGGGCGAAGACGAAGCGGGGCGCTGATCCCTCGGTGATCCGGGGTAGTTTATTCAGCATGAAAGTGACTTGATCGCGCTTGAGATCATATTGTGATTTATTATAACTCATCACAAAGGGAACCGGAGTGGTGGCCAGCAGGATATTGTCGAATTCACTCAAAGTCATCCCCGGCGATAAAATCCGCTCTTCTTTGTTGAACTCAGTCCAGGTATATCCCGAGGAGAGGATGATGATATCATACCCGTAGTTTTTAAGAAAATCGAACAGCAGATTGTTTTTCAGGTAGTGGGCCATTTGGTTGCGGTCTTTTGAGAAACGGTCGAACCGTGCCAGACGGGAAAGATAATCAAGGTTCAGACTCGAGGTTAGAGACAACAGGGTCTGGCAGTAGTTCGACCGGCTGCTGTCGGGTACGAGGAAACCATGTTGGCGCAAAAATCTGATGAACGGACCGTTGTCATAGTCATATAAATCCTGCAGGATATCCTGCCGACCATAGCCGTCCACGATGACATAATAGATATCCGGCGGGTTGTTTACCGCGGGCCGCCCGATTAAGTCGAGCCGGGTATCATCGATTGATACGGCCGAGGCGAGCACATACCCCCCCTGGACAATCTGCATACCAACCATGAGCCAGACGACCAGCGAAGCGATTGAAATCAATTTGCTCAAATGGCGATACGTCCGGATGATCAGATAGGTGCCCGCAAAAAGAAAGATACACCAGAAGGCAAAAACATAACTCTCCGTTCCGCCCATGGCAAAGCCGAGTTGTTGTCCCCAACTCCGGGACAACGAAACCACATGGCCAAACGAGAAGAAAAGCAGGGCGAACAACGAAACGACTAAAGCGCGTTTGGCAAAATCGCGGACAAAGAAACGGAGTATGATCAGCGAAATGGCGGCAAAGCAAACCACGATCCCCAGCGGCCAGACAATATCACCGAGGGGCATCTCATCGGCATTATGGGCATAGAGAAAAAGGACGGGGAAGACGGCGATGCCGAACGGCAGGAATATCGCCGAGTTTTGGCCGGCCCGGGTGACAGACGAACTTGTTGTGTGGCTTTCCGGAATCATCATTCTCTGTACCCAATCGGCAATCGCAGTACCTTTTCAGTTTCTCACTGTCCGAGCGGCCGACTCTTCAAATTGACAATATACATGGCTGTCTGCATAATGGCTACTGCAATGTCCACGCCGTTTTTCGTACTAAAAATCACGGTGTGAAAAATATAGCCAGGAGGAAAAGTGATAAATTTAAAAAATAAAAACGCAGTGATCACCGGTGCCTCACGGGGAATTGGCCGGGCGACGGCAATCATGTTGGCCCGGGCGGGATGCAACGTTCTGATACATTTCAGTGCCAATGAAGAGGCGGCCGAACAGACCGCCACGACCGCGGGGCAGTTTGGGGTTTCGACCGCGGTATATCGGGCGGATATCGAAATGCGCGACCAGGTTGTTGATCTGATTGAATTTGCCCAGCAGGAACTCGGCCCCATCGATATCCTGGTCAATAATGCCGGGATCTGGGAAGAGGCCGCTATCGAGACGATGACCGATGATGAGTTGCGGCGGACGCTTGAGACTAACATCAACAGCGTCTTTTATACAATCACGGCCGCTACCCCCGGGATGATCGAACGCAAATCGGGCAATATTATTAATATCTCATCAACCGCCGGACAACGCGGCGAGGCGTTCCACTCGCATTATGCCGCCAGCAAAGGTGCGGTGATCAGTCTGACTAAATCGTTGGCGGTCGAACTGGCCCCGCACAATATTCGGGTCAATTCTGTTGCGCCCGGTTGGGTGGATACCGACATGGCCCGGCCGGCCCTTGAATCATCGGCTGCCGAGAAGGTCTTGTCTCAAATTCCGCTGGGACGGGTGGGGACGCCGGAGGAGATTGCCGGGTGCGTTGTGTTCCTGGCTTCGGAGCTTTCCGGGTTTGTGACCGGCGAGATTCTCAACGCAAACGGGGGCGCGGTCTTGTGTGGGTAGCCGAAACATGCCCGGTTGCGGCAAGGGTGACGCAGAACCTCCTGTTGCGGTCTCTCCACCCCGATTTAGTTTAGATGGGCGTTGACCAAAGGGAGCAGTTTCAAAATTCCCCGATTATTCCCGGCGTAGTTAAACAGACCGAGTTGAAGGCCGTTTAGATTGCGGGCGTAATTGAACAGGCCGACGGTCAGCCCCGTTTGTTGCCGCCGAACATAATTGACTCCACCGATGGCCAACCCCTGCAATGACCGCGTGTCGTTAAGTGCCCCGGCAATCGCCAGGCCTTTGATCATCCGCGATTTTGTCCGCAAGCCGGCGATCGCTGTGCCGGTTAAGGTTTCCTCGACCCGGATACAGATTCCGTGGGCCAAAATCCCGGTCGCATTGACTGCTTCCAGGCCATAGTAGGTCGAACGGCCGTTTTTGCCGAGCTTCCCGTAGACGCCGAATATTCCCGCCGCGATCCCCCGGAGATCTTCTTCGGAGTATATGCCCCCGGCGGTAAGTCCCATGCCGGTCAGCCCACCAAAGCTGACGACTCCCAGGCCGCCGAGAGTAATACCGGTTGTCGCGCCCTCGCTGACTGTGGCCAACCCGCCGATATTGACGCCGAACATCGAGCCCTCGCTGACCGCGGCCAGTCCGCCGACGGTAATCCCGGTTAAATTGCGTTCACTGACGGTGACTAATCCGCCGATACTGACACCAAACATTGAACGTTCGCTGACCGTCGCCAGACCGCCGATATTCAGGCCGGTCAACTCTCGACTGGTGACCACGGCCAACCCGCCGATATTCAGGCCGAACATCGAGCGTTCACTGACAGTCGCCAATCCGCCGATATTGATTCCCTGAAGCCGACCGTCAGCGACTGTTGCCAGTCCGCCGAGATTAATCCCGATCATATCTCCATCGGAGACAGTTGCCAGACCACCGATATTAACTCCGGTCAACCGTGAATCAGCAACCACCGCCAGACCGCCGATACAAAGGCCGGTAATCCGGTCGGCTTGCGGCGCCAATAATCCAATCGCCAGGCCGTTGATTGTTGAGCCGGGGTTTTCTTTGGGATTCCAGAGGGTCACGTTGATGCCGTTGACCGCCACCAAGCCGTCGTCGACAAAATTGACGCGCAGGCCGTTGGTTCGACGGGAGTTACCGAAGCTAATCCCATAATTGTCAACGGTCAGGCCGATACTTGTATGACGGGGCTCGGGTTTCCGTTCGTTGGATTTTGCGCCGAACGCCATGTCGGCAAATCCGCATAAAACAATGAAAACGATTAACAGGACTACTCTGATTCTCATCGCCTGTCCCCGAATGTTTTGTCTCAAGTAATCTTTTATTCTGTCGCCATTTCCCCTTGTCTACATTAGACGGTCAAGCAACAGAGTATGTTGCATTCGCCGGGTCGATGTCGACGATTTTCGACAGCCGCTGTTCGACAGCTATGATAGTGGTAAACTTTCCTGCAAATATCGAGACAAATAAATAACTTGCGCCCCTGGTCTTGCGTATACTCCGTTAGTTTTTTAAATAAAATTGGCTGGGGGATGTTCCCCGGCCGGGCCGGAAAAACAATGTCTAATGTCTGACGAATATATCAAAGTAGAAAACCTGCGTAAGGTCTACGGCGATCTGGTTGCTGTCGACGATTTGTCTTTTTCCATTGCCAAAGGGGAGGTTTTTGGTTTGCTCGGGCCGAATGGTGCGGGCAAGACCACCACTCTGGAAATCATGGAGGGCCTGCGCAAGGCAGACGGCGGACAAATCCGAATTGCCGGGCTTGAACTGCCTCGTGAACTTGATCAGCTCAAACAAATTATCGGTGTCCAATTGCAGGCAACTTCACTCTATGATCGAATTAAAGTTTGCGAGGCCCTCGATTTATTCGGCTCATATTATCGCAAATCGCGCGGGGTGGATGAGCTGCTGGAGTTGGTTTCGTTGACCGACAAACGCACCGCATACGTTAAGGATCTCTCCGGCGGGCAAACCCAGCGGCTGGCGTTGGCGTTGGCGCTGGTCAACGACCCGGAACTGGTGTTTCTCGATGAGCCGACCACCGGCCTCGATCCACAGGCCCGGCAGAACCTCTGGTCGATAATTGAGCGGATGAAAGCCGACAATCGTACTGTCATCCTGACCACGCATTACATGGAGGAAGCCGAACACCTCGCCGACCGGGTGGCCATTGTCGATCACGGTAAAATTGTCGCGCTGGACACTCCGGCCAGGTTAATTACGCTGTTGGATGTCGGCGGAAAGATCGAATGTGAAATCGACGGTATACTGCCTTTGGAAGAGCTGGAACAAGCCGACGAAATCAGCGAAGTTCACCGTGTCGACCGACGCCTGAGTTTACGGGTAGCCGACACACGGCGGGGATTGACGGCACTGATGGATATTGCCGGCCGCCATGATGTTCAACTCGAGGATTTGCGCGTCAGCCGGGCAAACCTCGAGGATGTGTTTCTGCAGTTGACCGGCCATCGTCTGCGGGAGTAACCGGGGGCAACGGGTAGAACAAAAATGATGCGTTTGCTGGCCAAAAATAT
>JAJRUJ010000087.1 GCA_024277855.1 Candidatus Zixiibacteriota bacterium | reverse complement strand
TCATCATAACAGTGGTAAATCTTTCCGGCCTCGGGAAAGGCATCGTAAACCCAGCTCTGGCGGGGATGGTGAATCCACTGGATGATGCGCCGGGCTTCGGGGAAACGGCGGCGAATAACCGACTGCAACTGTCGGCGCAACATCAGGCGATTGACGGCGGTGACCCCGGGCAGCCGGGCGGCAGGAATCTCATGCAGGAGAATCCGCGCCCGGACGATCCGCAACCGTTCATTTTCAGCGTGATCGCCCAGCCGCCAAACCTTGGTGAAAAACCGCCCGGTCCGTTTGAACGGACTGACGATGAAATCGATATGACGGTCGACACAGACAACGGCGACGTTTCCCGGGAGAGTATCGACCAGGGCGCGGAAAGCATAGCGGCGGTTGGTGGTCTCCCAGATACTCGGGAGGTAAATCAGCAGGACTGTATCAATTGTTGCCGACATTACTTTTCTTCCGACGCTCCGAGAATTATGGTAACCCATGCCCCCGGCTGTTCTAACCGGCAAAATATATCCGCCATGATCTAACGGCGCAAGCGCCGCCGGGAAAACCAATTATAAACACGCGAGACCTCGGCTATTCTCAAGGGGCGACCCAGCAGAATTCCAAGACCAAAACTCAGGATGACCCCTGCGGCAACACGTGAGACCGCTCTGGCGCCCCAGGATGAGATTGAAAAAACTTCAACAAGGGAAATCCCTGCAAACGCTCCGATGAATGAAACGCCGGTGAGAAAAATGGCCAATCGCAGCCAGCCCGACCAGGTGCCTCGACGATATCCGGGTGAGAGCGCAATGAACAAAACAGCCAGCGTCGAAATGGCCGCCGCCGCCGAGGCGGCAACAAGACCGGCAGCGTCATAGTTATTTACCAGCATAAAACTTAAAGAAGTTTTGACGGCCAGGCCGGTGAGAGCCGCAAGGAGGATCGGCCGCCAACGAAACGAAGCATAATACACTCGCAACAAAACCGACGTCAGCGCAACGGGTACCAGCCAGATACTGTACGGGATCAGGAGTGCGCCGGTAGATTCCCGGGAAACTATGTCGAAAGCGCCGCGTTCGAAAAGGACTGAGACGATTTCATCACCGAACACGCCCAGCCAGACGGCGATGGGGATACTCCCAATGAGAGTCCAGCGAAACGCCCGGTCGAGGATTCGGGTAATTGCCGAGGTATCGCCCTCGGCGACCTTACTCGAAAGGTAAGGGAACGCGGCCAGGCCGATGGCAATGCCACAGATCGCGACCGGTTGACTGACCAGGAGATTGGCATACTGGATTGCGGCGATTGATCCTTCACCAAGAAACGATGCCAAATGGCGGTCCACGAAAGTATACAACGCACCGATGCTGCCCAGAAACAAAACTGCGGTAACCCAACGACCCTCGCTGCCGAATTGCCGGGATTGCGCCGGCGGTGGGCTTTCCGCGGTTGGTCGATGCCGGAGGCAAGGGATAAGATACCATATGACGGTAATCATCGAGCCGGAAAGGAAACCCCAAACCAGTGTGCGCGCCCCTCCGCCGGGGTAAAGGATGACCGCCGCAATCATCGAAGAACTGAGCCATAAACCAGCCAAGCTGGTATAGACAAAGCGTTTCCGGGCCAGGAGACGACTGCGGAAGATAGACTCTACCGCGGTGAGGACAATAGCCCCGGTCGCGATACGAAAAATTACCATAACTTCACGCTGGGCGTTTCCTGAAAAACCGCCGCTGGTCAATAGCGCCAGCGGCTTGGCGGCAATCCAAAGGATTGCGGCAACCACTCCCAAAATGATAAGGAGGAAGAAGGCGGTTCGCTTACTGCCGCCGCCGTGCGTGTTCTCGCGGGTGAAAAGAGGAATAAATGCATTGGGCAACGCCTGCCCAAGTACGGTTCGGATCAACAGGGGGATGGTGATACCGGCCAGATAGATATCCACAACCTGGGACGTTCCATAATACCCAGCCACAACCACTTCGCGAAAAAAACCAATGAATTTAGTCGCAATCGTGAAAATAACGACGGTGAGACCGGCTTGTCGGATCGAGGGTGTATTCATCAGGAACCCGACTCTGATCGCCTGTCCATTAGATGCCCAGGATTTCGAAGTTGGCGTAGCGGGCAACGATCCGTTTGACCGCCCCGTTCTTAAAAGCCACCGTACAGGTCAAGCCGTTGCCATAACCGGAGACCATTTCGATCATCCCTTCGCCGAAACGAGGATGAAGGACACGGACTCCGGCCTGCAACAGGCCCTCGAGGTCCCCTTCCCCCGCCGGTGGACGGATCTCGGCCTGCGGCCTCCGAACTGCCTTCCGCCGGTTAACCCGCTTGCGTTCGTAGGAAAGACCGCCGGGACCAAGTTGGTCGTACCCGATATGGTTTTCCACGGCGCAAGCATCTTTTGGGAGTTCGCCCAAAAACCGCGATTTCAGGTTAATTGTCTCGCCAAAGCGCCGCCGGGTACGCGCATAGGTCAGGTGTAACCGCTGGCGGGCGCGGGTAGCACCGACATAGAACAGCCGTCGTTCTTCGGCCAGTTTTTCGGGATCGTCCATCGCCTGAGACAACGGGAATAGTCCCTCCTCGAGACCCGCAACAAAGACCGCCGGGAACTCCAGTCCCTTGGCCGAATGGAGGGTCATCAGGGTCACCGCGTCGGTGTCGGGATCCCAGCGGTCGACATCGGTGACCAATGCCGCTTGTTCGAGAAACTCCTCCAGGGTGGCATCAAGGTTGATCATCGCATACTCTGCGGCAGCGGCAATCAGTTCATCAACATTCTCGATCTTGGTTTCGGAGGGGGTCGCATCATCAGATTGCAATTCGGCCTTGATCCCAATCTTCCCGACTAGCAGGCGCATCCAGTCGCCGAGGTTATGTTCCTCACGCAGGGCGCGGAGTTCATCGATAAGCGCAACGAATTTGGCAATACTTTTGGCGGCCCGCGCGCCGACGGTTGCGGCCACGGCAGCCGGGTCGGCACAAAATTCCATCGTGCCCTGACCGGCGGCGGCGGCGGCGGCTTCAATTTTTCCCTGGCTGGTCTCGCCGACAGCGCGCTTGGGATAATTGATTATCCGGCGCCAGGCCGCGATATTGCGCGGGTTGCTCACCAACTGGGCATAGGCCAGCACGTCTTTGACCTCTTTGCGCTGGAAAAATTTCACGCCGCCGACCAGGACATAGGGCAGACCATAGCGACGCATCGCCTCCTCGAATGCGCGGGACTGCGCGTTGGTACGATAGAGAACGGCACACTCATTGAGGTTAAACAGGGAGCTTTCCCGATAGGCCTTGATCCGCGCGGCAACAAGGTCGGCCTCGGCAGTGTCGGATTCGGCAAGGATGACGGTAATTTGCTCACCCGGCGGCCGCTCGGTCCAGAGTTTCTTGGCTTTGCGCTGGAAATTGCCACAGACGACTGCGTAAGCGGCGTCGAGGATGTTTGGAGTGGAGCGGTAATTCTGTTCGAGCATTACCACCTTGGTGTTCGGGAAATCGGTCTCGAATTCAAGGATATTGCGGATATCGGCCCCGCGCCAGGTGTAGATTGACTGATCGTCATCGCCGACGACACAGAGGTTGTCCTGCGGGTCCGCAAGGGTCTTGACCAGCCGGTATTGGGCGATATTGGTATCCTGGAACTCATCGACCATGACATAATGGAACCTCTGCTGATAATACTCCCGAACATCATCGACGGTCTCGAGCAGACGGACTGTTTGGTAAATCAAATCGTCAAAATCGAACGCCCCGGCGTCAAAAAGCGTCTCCTGGTAAATTTGATAAATCCGGGCGACTTCTTTGCTGTAGTGGTCGTGACAGGTCCGGGCGTATTCAGCCGGATCGAGCAGGATGTCTTTAGCCCCCGAAATCCGACTGAGCACGGCACGGGGGGTAAATTGTTTGGGCGGCAAATTGAGACCGACGATGATTTTTTTAGCCAGTCGCTGAGAGTCCTGATCGTCGTAAATACTGAAATCTTTCGGATAACCCAGCCGCTCGGCGTGCGAACGCATCACACGCGCACAGAAAGAATGGAATGTTGAAATCTGGAGACCCGGCCCCACCGGTTCTTCGAGCAAGTCTCCGATGCGGTGTTTCATCTCCCCCGCGGCTTTGTTGGTGAAAGTAACCGCGAGGACCCGGGTCGGATTAATGCCGAGGTCGCGGATCAGATGAGCCACACGATAGGTGATTACGCGAGTTTTACCGGAACCGGCGCCGGCAAGAATAAGCAATGGCCCGTCGACGGTTTCAACGGCTTCGCGCTGTGGTTCGTTCAGGTCCAGTCGATAATCCAAGCTCCCGCCCCTTTCCCCTTCAGACCGCCCATTATACGTGATGCCGGCGGGCAGGGCAAGCGGGGCAGCCTAAATGGGGCGTTGAACGGCAAGGGTGAGGCCCTGATTGGCCGATACTGATAGATAGGAACGGGGTAACGAAGGGCCGGACTCGCCCGTAATTGTGTTGTTTGCGGCTGGAGGCGGTTGTAATGTTACCCTGTATTCTGAATTGGACTGCCGGTATCTAAAAAACGATCCTGCAGTGACTGATACGACAATGGCAAACTGGCGACATCCCGATAAACCTGAGAATCCGCTGCCGGGAACACGGCAGGCCTCCGGGAACATTGGCTCCGAACGGTTGTCCGTGGAACGATTACCGGATATCGATGTGTTGCGGGCGGAGCGGACGACGTGGGATATCTGGGCTGGTCAGGGAAAGTGCCCGTCGATTTTCCGCACGGCCGACTGGCTGGCTACCTGGTGGGAGATTTACGGCGGTGAGGCACAGCCGTGGATTTTGCGTGTTTCCCGGGACGATCAGACAATCGGTTATGTTCCCTTGATGCTGACTAATCGCCGTCCGGTACCCGGGGTACGGGTCCGCTCGGTCGAGTTTATCGGAGCCGGGGAGCGGGTCTGTCCGGAGTATCTGGACATGGTGTGCGCCCCGGGAACCGGGGTCGAGATCAGCAAGGCGGTGGACCGATACTTGTTGGAACATCGCGACGAATGGGACCGGGTCTGGCTGAGCGATGGGTATGAAGGCGGGTCACTTTCCCGGGAGATCGGCATGGCAAACTGGCCGGGGTGCCATCACGAAATTGTGCCGATCTCGGTCTGTCCATATCTAAACCTCCCGGAGAGTTGGGATGTATTTCTCATGGAGCGAAGCAAACACATGCGCCGCAAAACCCGTCAAATCGCCAACAAGGCCGAACGGGAGTTGACGGTGGACTGGCGGGTGTTTCGACCGGGGGATAAGGCGGAAGACGCGGTAGCGATGATGACCGAGCTGCATACCCTTGCCCGGCAACGCAAAGGTGAAGTCGGAAATTTTGCCCATAAACGGTATCGCCGGTTTCATACGACGATCATCGAGCGGATGGCCGAGGCCGGCCGCCTTTATCTGGGGGCCCTGCATTTGAACGGCCGGCCGGCGGCGTTTTTCTATGGATTTATTTTCGCCGACATATTTTTCAATTACCAGGCGGGATTTCATCCCGATTTCGGCCGGTACCGGCCGGGCTGGTATGCGTTGGGCCGGGTCGTGCGCGATCTGACCGGGCGTCGCTGCCGGGGGCTGGATTTCCTGCGCGGCGACCATGACTATAAATGGCATTGGTCGGACAGTTGGCGCGAGACATTGGCCGGAGCCGTGTATTCCGGCAGCCTCGCCGGAAAACTCTCTCGTCATGCTGCCGGGTTGCGCAGAAAAATCAGCCAACAACGCAACGGCGTTCAGGGACCGCCCGAGAAAGTTCGCGGACGGCTGAAGAAATTTACACCGGACGGGGATTAGGCCGGGATGGTGGAATCGACAGACACGATGAGAGCCGGAGATAACGGCGTGACGCATCGATTGACCGTGGTCGATTGGCTCATTGCGCTCGGCTTCCTGGGGCTTTTGGCGTGGGTGTACTACGGGTTTTTCTTTGTCGATCCCCGGATGGGCACGATGGTGCGGATTTTGCTCTGGGGTATCCGGATCGGCTTTCCCCTGGTGGGGGTCGGTATAGTTGTATTGTATTTTGGCCTGCGCCGGGGAAAGATTGCCGGTGCGGCAATCGGGCTGATGATTGGCAGTGTCATCGCGATCGGGCTGCTCATTTATCCGGTAGTATCCTGGGTGTATTATGGCCGCTCATTCAGCCGGAATACCGATCAGTATCATCCCTACCTGCAACTGGCCCCGCATGATTACGTGGAAAAACCCGGCGACGGTCTGCGTGTATTCTGCCTCGGCGGTTCGACCACTGAATATACCGACAAGGAAAATCGTGGCTGGCCGACACGGCTCGAAAAGTTACTTAATGACGCCCCCGGCAAAAAACCGGTCGAGGTATATAATCTGGGCCGTCAGTGGTATACCACCGAGCATACCCTGATTAATTATGCGGTCAATTTGCGTCAGCATAAACCCGATGTGATCCTGGTCATGCACGCGGTCAACGATTTGCTGATTAATGCGGATTTCTGTTATTATAGTTTTGGCGATTTTCAGGAAGATTATCGTCATTTTTACGGGCCGGTGTACCGGCTGATCGATCGTAAAACACTTTGGGGGACAATCGGTAATACGCTGAAGAAGATGTGGCGCTTTAAGGGACGGGAGGTTGTCGAAACTGATATTTTCCCCGGGCTGAAACCGTTTGAAAGGAACCTGCGTTCGTTAATCGACCTGGCCCGGGCAGACAGTGTCCGGGTCATCCTGATGACTCAGCCATATTTATTTAAAAAAACGATGAGCGCCGAGGAAGATGCGGCCTTGATCATGCTGCATGTCGAGGCGGTGGGGCCGGAGAAGGAATGGGCGGTCTCGACGGCTCTGCGCGGGATGGAACAATACAACGACCTGGTGCGGCGGCTGGCCCGTGAGGAGAATTTGCCCTTGATCGATCTCGAAGCGGTCGTGCCAAAATCACTCGAATACTTCTATGACGATGTCCATTACCGGCAGAAAACCTATGATTTGATCGCCGAACAGATCGCTCGGGAAATGCTTGAACTGAAGATCACACGCTGATCACGACTTCCGCGTATCGACGTCGATCTAAAACAGTGTATAAATAAACGGCGCCAGTACCGACGACTGGGACAGGACGATCAACACACCAAAAAGCACCAGGAAGATCATGATCGGCGCGAGCCACCATTTCTTGCGCACGCGCATAAGCGCCCAGATTTCGGAGAATAGTGAGAGTTTGGACATATCCGTTATTCCTGCTTTTCGACCGACGAATATCCTGCGCTAAAATTGCGTCTCGGTCCGCTTTGGATCATACTCCTGCGGCTGACGACGGTTCCAATAACTATCATCGGAACGCGGCCACTTTTTTGCCAGAAATTCTTTGCCGATCAGCCGTGAAATAAGCCCCATCGGAGTGAACACCAGGAAAAACAACAGACAGAGGATGACCCGAGTCATCATCCAGCCCATAACCACGGCAAAAGTCATCCAGACTTTTTGCAACGGTTTGAGAATCGGCGGAAAAACCAGCCCCAGGAGGATTAAGGCAACGCCGCTGCCTCCGAACCACGGAGAGTTTGGCCGGTCATACCACCAAAGTGCCGTGGCGAGGATAACCAGCGCGCCGCCGACCACCAAGCCGAAATTGCGCAAGTCCTTACGGGAACTCTTGATATTTTTTATGTCATCGATCAGCATGGGCCAACCTAATCCAGTTCGAATTCGCTGCGCCAGTCGGTATCGTCGGTCGACGGTTTTTGTTCAGTCTTATCCAGCAGATAAGGCCCCAGCACCAGGTAATCCATCTCGGTCCGCATAAAACAGCGATAGGCATCCTCGGGCGTGCAGACAATCGGCTCACCACGGACATTGAACGACGTGTTGATGACCACACCATAGCCGACTTTTTTCTCGAAGGCCGAGATCATCGCATGATAGAGCGGGTTACTCTTGGCGTGGACAGTCTGTACCCGTGCCGAATAGTCGACATGGGTGATTGCCGGAAGGTCCGAGCGGACGGTGTTTAGTTTTTCCAGGCCGAACAACCGGGTTTGCTCATCGGTGAGTTTTTTTTGCCGGTCCTCGTTGACCTCGGCAACCAACAGCATATAGGGGCTGGAGCGGTCGATCTGGAAATAGTCGGAGACCCGTTCGGCCAGCACCGACGGCGCGAAGGGCCGGAAACTCTCACGAAACTTGATCTTGAGATTCATTGTCTCCTGCATCTTCGGCGAGCGGGCATCGCCGATAATCGACCGCCCACCCAACGCGCGGGGACCGAATTCCATACGGCCCTGGAACCAGCCGATAACTTTCTCCTCGGCAATCAAGTCGGCGACTCTGGCGGGCAGATCGCCATTGCCGACCAGTTGATAAGGGATCTCGTTCGAATCCAGAAATGCGCGGAGGTCGTGCTCGGCAAATTCCGGCCCGAGATAGGAGCCGAATTGAGCGTCGTCATCACCGGTAACTTCCCGTTTGTTGTTATTGTACTGATACCAGCCATACAACGCTGCACCAAGCGCGCCACCGGCATCGCCCGCCGCCGGCTGAATCCAGAGATTATCAAAAATCCCGGAACGCAGGAGTTTGCCGTTGGCGACGCAGTTGAGCGCAACCCCGCCGGCGAGGCAGAGGTTGTTCATCCCGGTTTCACGGCGGATATGCCGCGCCATCCTGAGGATGACTTCCTCGGTGACCTCCTGCACCGAACGCGCAAGGTCCATCTCCCGCTGGGTCAGCGCGGATTCGGGCCGACGGGGCGGGCCGCCGAAGAGGTCGTGAAACTTGCTGTTGGTCATCGTCAAACCGGCGCAGTAATTAAAATATTTCATATTCATGATAAAAGAGCCGTCGTCTTTAAGGTCGAGCAACTCCTGCAGAATCAGGTCTTTATATTTTGGCTCCCCGTACGGAGCAAGGCCCATCACTTTGTATTCACCGGAGTTGACTTTGAAGCCGGTGTAGTAAGTAAAGGCCGAATAGAGCAGGCCCAGCGAATGCGGAAACTGAATATCGGCCTGAATTTCGACTTTATTGCCCCGGCCAATCCCGTAACTGCTGGTGGTCCACTCCCCGACGCCGTCCACGGTCAGGAAAGCCGCCTCGGGGAACGGCGAGGGGAAAAAAGCTGAGGCGGCGTGTGATTCGTGATGTTCGGGAAAGATGATTTTCCCGTCATAATTGAGCTGCCGGGAAATGAGATCCTTCATCCAGATTTTTTGTTTGATCCAGAGTGGGATAGCCTTGAGAAACGAGGCAAATCCAGACGGTGCATAGGCCAGATACGTCTCGAGAATACGTTCGAATTTTAGCAGCGGCTTATCATAGAATACCACTAAATCAAGCTGATCGCCGGTGATTTTGGCATGGTCGAGACAAAAATCAATGGCCTGACCGGGAAACGAATAGTCGTGTTTTTTGCGGGAAAAGCGTTCTTCCTGAGCGGCGGCGACAATTTCCCCGTCGGTGACCAGACAAGCCGCGCTGTCGTGGTAAAATGCCGATATCCCCAGAATATTTGTCGCCACCGTGCAATCCTTTACCTGTCGCACTTCTCCCTTTCTTACAAATCGGCCAGTTCTCCGATTGACTCAATCCGACCGATATCGGGATTAGGATTATACGGATCAACCGGGTCATCAAGATAATAATACTTTCTATTATCAACCGGAAATCTGCGTCAGGGACATTCGGGCTGGATTCGTTCTTGACGAACGGCTTCTGAGACCGGAAGTTCTTCAATAAAGGGAAGTTCGACGACGAGAGGGGCGGCGGCAGGACACTTTCTGCCGATACAAAGAAAATGGGCCGATTGCCCCGGTGGTAAAGCGACTATGTGGGACCAATTAAAACAACTTGGACGTCATTCAATCGTCTATGGCATTGGGGTCATGGCCACACAGGCGGTAGGCCTTTTCCTGATTCCTATCTACACCAGGGTCCTGACCACGGCCGATTATGGCGTTTACGAGATCATTAGCCGCTTTCTGGAAGTGCTTACTATCTTCCTGGGGATTGGCCTGCGGGTTACGGCGGTCCGGTTCTACCAGGATGGCGATGACATCCGGTCAAAAAACCGAGTTATTTCCACCGCGATCCTCTTTATGGTGCCGTTCAGCCTGGGCATTGTGCTGGTTATGCAACTCCTGGCTCCGACCTGGTCGGTCATGCTCTTCAGCGATAAAGCCCAGACCGAGATCGTGCGTTTGGCCCTCGGCGTGGCATTTACCGAGCTATGTTTCGTACTGGTGGCGGCCTATATCGTCGCGCGGGTCCGCTCGGTTCTATTTGTCTTTGTCTCGATCGGCAAATTCATCGTCGGTATCGCCCTTAACATTTACCTGGTTTATTACCTGCGCCGGGGCGTGGAAGGCATCATGCTGGCCAACCTGATCAATTCCTCGGTTTTCTCGATTGTCCTGGTCTATGCCACGTTTCGCGAGGTCGGCTTCGGTTTCGATGTCAAGAAACTCAAAGAGATGCTGCGTTTCGGGTTGCCATTTGTGCCGGGCGGGGTTTTTCTGTTTATCCTGAACAGCGGAGATCGTTTTTTTCTGCTGCACTACGGCGGTGAGAGCGCAGTTGGACTTTATGCCCTCGGTTATAAATTCGCCATGCTTGTTTTCATGTTTACGGTGGGGCCTTTTCTACGAGTGTGGGGGGCACTGATGGTGCCGATTTCCCGACGCGACAATGCCGGTGAGATGTTTTCGCGGATTTTTACGTACATGATGTTTATCTACGCCTGGGTCGGACTGGGATTGTCGGTGTTAGCCAGCGAGGTTGTGCAGATAGTAGCGGATCCCAAATTCCATGAGGCATACCACATCATTCCCATATTGATCCTGGCCTATCTTTTCTGGTCGACAACGAATATCGGAGACACGGCGTTTTTCATTACCAAGCGAACCGGGATCAAACCATTTATCCTGGGCGCCGGGGCGGTAGTAAATTTGGTGTTGTATTACCTGTTGATCCCCAAGTTCGGCGGCTGGGGTGCCGCCTGGGCGACACTGATTTCATTTATTTTCTTCGCCGGGTTGACCAGAATCGTCGCGCAACGGGTAATGCCGGTACCCTACGATAATCTGCGGTTTTTAAAGATCTTACTGGTGGCCGGGGCGTTATATGGTTTATCGTTTTGGGTACCGTGGCCATATCCTGCGCCGGTTTTCAAGACAATCCTCGCCCTTTGCTTTCCCGGTGCACTCTACCTGACAGGTTTTTTCGATCGAACCGAGAAAGAAAAAATGCGAGAATTATTTCAAACCTATATCCGGCGCCGACCTCTCCACAATGCCGGGGAAATGCACAGTAAAGCCGAACGCAATATTGTCAGGTGAGTGAAGACTAATGGCCGGATCGTTCGATATCTATGCGCCGGTGGCTCGTCGATTGATTGCGCCATTGTGGGCGGCGAAAGACCGCAGTCCCTACCTGCGCTTACTCCGGGACCTGGAGCACTCTCAGTTTTTTTCGGTCGAGGAAATCCGACGGCGGCAGTTGCAGAAATTGCAGCGGATTGTGGCCTACGCCTATGATCATTCGCCATTTTATCGCCGGCGGCTGGATGAGTTCGGGTACCGGCCGGGCGACCCGTTTGGTTTTGCCGACTATGCGCGGCTACCGGTGTTGACCAAAAAAGATATCCGCGAGAATCTGGCGAAGTTACGTTCTCAGGAATATCCCGCCGAGCAACTGGTGAGCAATCTGACCGGCGGCTCGACCGGACAGCCGCTCAAATTTTACCATGATCCGCTTCGCCTGGAATCGCGGAAGGCCGCTACCTGGCGGCATAATGCGTGGGCCGGATACCGACTCGGAGACAAGGCGGCTGCTCTCTGGGGGATGCCCCGCGATATCCCGCACGGCAGAAAACTGAAAGGCCGGCTGCGAAATTGCCTGTTGGATCGTACACTGGTTCTGGATACCTCGGCAATCACCGAGGAGAAAATGCGCGAATTCCATCGCGAGATCACCCGGTATCGGCCCCGGGTCATCTTGGCGTATGCCGGTTCGCTCAATTTATTTGCCGAGTATCTGGCATCTGAGGGGTTGACTCCTCCGCGATTGGCGGGATTAATCAGTTCGGCGGAAGTGCTTTATCCGGAATATCGCCGCACCATCGAGCGAGTATTTGATGCGCCGGTGTTCGACCGTTACGGCTGTAGGGAGGTTTCAATCATTGCCAGTGAATGTGCAGAACACGACGGACTGCATATCAATGCCGAGAACTTGTATCTCGAAATCGAACCGCCCCCGGGCACAGCCGATACCAATGCACCCGGGGAGATTATCATCACCGATCTGGAGAACCGGGGAATGCCGTTTTTGCGATATCGTATTGAAGACATGGGGCGTTTGAAAGCGGGATCGTGCGCCTGCGGACGGGGTCTCCCCCGTTTGGAGGTCGCAGCAGGGCGGGTGACTGATTTTCTGGTCTCGCCCTCGGGGAAATTAGTCTCCGGGGCGGCATTGACCGTGTTGCTGGTGGCGCAGACTCCGGGGATCGCGCAGGCACAATTGGTACAGGAGCGCCGCGAGGAGATCCTGGTCAGACTGGTCAGGGACCAGCAGGTACCTTTCGACGAGCAATTGATGCGCGGTAAAGTGCGCGAGTTTATCGGCGCGGATGTGCAGGTGACCTTCGAGTACCCCGAAGAAATTCCCCGGACCGCTTCGGGGAAATATCCGTTCAGCATTTCCCGGGTCACCCCGGGATTCATGCGGGAGGCCGATGCCGGGGTTGACTGACAAATTAGCGGCATTCGGCCGATATCTGCTCGCCCTGAGAGATGGTGAACAGTTGCGGTATCGTCACGCTCGCCGAGTCGCCGCCGGGCTGCATCGCAGTCTCGACGAAATTCGGGCGGCGCAATTGAACCGCCTGCGCGCGGTCGTTGAGCGAGCATACAATCACAGTGTTTGTTACCATGAACGATTCGACAAAATCGGTTTTAAACCGGGCGATTTGAAAGATTTTGCCGATCTGGCGCAATTGCCGGAATTGACCAAGATCGACCTCCGGGATCATGCGACCGAGATGCTTTGTGATGATGTTCCGGAAAGTGAGATCATCACCAGCCGGTCTGGCGGTACGACGGGTATTCCCACCCGGTTTTTCCGTGATCGGTCGTGCCAGGCGTTTCGGCGGGGACTGGAATTGTTGATCTTTCGTTATCACGGCTGGAGCGACGGTCAATGGATGGGGTGGCTCTGGGGGGCGGCCCAGGAAGTCCGTCATCCGGTGGGTTGGCGAGCAAAGCTTACTCAGCATTGGGGATATCGTGCATTTTTCCTGGATATTGGGCGGTTGACCGATGCGGCATATGAGGAATTTGCCGCCTTGGTTCGGCGCTACCGTCCCCCGCTGTTATCGGCCTATCCCAGTCTGGCCAGCGACTTGGCCGAACGGATTGCCGCCGGCCGGGTTAGCCCGATCCGCGTCCGTTCAGTCTCGCTGACCGCCGAGCCGGCATATGCTTTCCAGAAGGCAACGATCAGAGAGGTCCTGGCCGACGAGGTGTTTGAACGGTATGGCACCCGAGAGTTCGGCCTGGCGGCATTTGAGTGTTCTGCGCATTGTGGACTCCATACACTGCCGGATAGTGTCCACCACGAAATCGTGCCCGTGGAGGGCCGGGAAATGGGTGCAGGGCCGATTCTGGTTACCGATCTGGTCAACCGGGCGATGCCATTGATTCGATACCGCACAGGCGATATCGGGATGCTCAATGACCGCCCGTGTTCCTGTGGCTTGAACCTGCCTCGCCTCGATCATATCGGCGGCCGGGAGGCGGATATTATCTGGCGGCCGGACGGGACCGGTATTTCCGGTCAGGTACCGGTGGTTTTGGTGGGGAACACCTCGCTGAAGACCAGGGTCCAGATTGTCCAGGAAACGCTGGAGAAAATTGTCGTCCGCTATGAGGGAAGGCCGGAAGATCACGGTGAGCAGATTGCCCGGTTAATCGCCTCGTTCAAGCAGGAGATGGGAGAATGTTTTGAGTACCGCGCCGAAGCGGTGGAACAAATTACGCTGACTATGGCCGGGAAATATCGATATGTGATTTCGAACGTCCAGCGACCGGGAGATTGAGACAAACGATGAGTAAAGTCGGCTCATACATTTTCAGGCGATTATGCCATCCGTTGCCGCCCAATACGAATCACTGGACCGCACCGACAAAAAGAGATCAATTAGCCGAGTATACCTGCCGTTTCCGTCGTCGAATCCTGCCTCTGCTTGACGGCCGGGTGCTGGAGATCGGCGCGGGAAACGGGATTCTGGCCGAAGCGTTGCGGGATGCGGGCGCCGGCCGCATTGTGGCCACCGATTACTGGGATAAATTCGGCGAATTTGTCGATAATTGTGTTGAGGATTGTACGGGTCTGGATTTTGTGCGGGCCGACTCGCGCTGTCTGCCTTTTGGCGGAGGGGTTTTCGATGCGGTTATTACTCAGGACGGTTTCGAACACTTTTTACAGCCGGGGGAGGCACTGACCGACGCCTATCGCGTACTTAAACCCCGGGGCACCTTTATTGTTACATTCGGCCCGCCGTGGTTTTCGCCGCGCGGCGGTCACATGATGTTTTTGCGCCCTCCCCCCTGGTTTCACCTGGCGTTCTCCGACAAAATGATTTTCGCCGTGCGGGCACGGTATCGGTCGGATGGGGTGAAAAATTGGACGGAGGGATACAGTCCACTCTCGAAAATCACGGTCGCCCGTTTCCGCCGTCTGGCCCGGGCGGCGGGTTTTGCCCCACTCGAGGAAACCCTCTGGCCGGTCAGGAGCGCGACTATATTGACGACTTTGCCCTTTGTCCGTGAGTTTTTTTGTAATCTCTACGCGGGCATCTGGCAAAAACAAGCAGGTGAAGAATAAGGAGATTTCCCTCTATAAATCACCGATATAACCGATCCCCTATAACGTAATACTTTGTTGCCCCATTCAGCCCGGGTTGGTAGGTTTGGTGTGGGTCGGTTTGGCCCGCTGAGGATTGTATAATGACCGGCGAGAAAACAAGTATGGTGACGCAGAAGCATGACCGGAATGCGGGCGGCCGAATACCACGGCCGGCGCACGTCATGCAGTTGATCGCAACCAATTTTTACGGGGGGCCGGATCGGCAAATCCTCGGCCAGGCCCTGGCGATGGACAATAAGCGATTTCGGACAACCATCGCCGCATTTTCCGAAGGCGGAAAAGATGCCGAACTGGTCAGGCGTGCGGCGGCGGCAGGGCTCCCGGCCGAGACGGTCCCGGTACGGCACGCCTATGATCCACGGGCGGTCGGGCTGATTACCGAATTACTCCGGCGCGAAAGTGTCGACCTGCTGGTTACGCACGGATATCGCTCGAACTTGCTGGGCCGGAAAGCGGCACGACGGTATGGGATCGCTCACCTGGTGGTCACCCGGGGGTGGACCACTGAAAATTTGAAAGTCCGGTTATATCATGCGCTGGACAAGTTTACCCTCCGGCGGTCGGAGATGATTGTCTGTGTGTCAGAAAATAAAAAAACTGAACTTACCGCAGCTGGCATTCCCACCGCCAAACTGACTGTGATTCCAAATGCAGTCAATGCAGCAGACCCGCGGAAAAGGCCATCAGTCAATTGGCGGGGGAAATATGGCTGGCCGCCAACAGTCCCTATTGTGGTGAGCGCCGGCCGGCTTAGCCCGGAGAAGGGACCGGATATTTTCCTGGCAGCGGCAGAAATTCTGCGGGAACAGGGTTTGCCGGCAAAGTTTATCATTTTTGGCTCCGGCCCGCTGGCCGGACAATTGCAAACCCGGATCGAAAACGGCAACCAGGCAGGGATTGTCATTCTGGCCGGCCATGTGACCGACTTGCGAGATGAGTTGTCCGCCTTTGATTTGCTGGCGAACCCATCCCGGAGTGAAGGGATGCCGAATATTGTCCTGGAGGCGATGGCCGCCGGTCTGCCGGTCGTGGCCACCGATGTGGGCGGGGTTGCCGAATTAATCGAGGACGGCCGGACCGGCCGCCTGGTCGCGCCGGGGGACCCGGCGATCCTTGCCGTGGCGATCCGCAATGCGCTGGCCCAGCCGGAACGGACAGACGAGATGGCCAGGGCCGCGCAGGAAAAAGTCAAACGTGAATTTTCGTTCGAGACGCAGGCACGGAGCTACGCGGATATTTATGACCGCCTGCTGCGAGGGCAATAACCGGCAGGTAAATTAGTTATGCGGACGGGAAGACTGATCAAGACCGGACTGGCCGGAATACTGCGGCTGACCGGGAGTAAACCGCTGCTCAACCGGTGGAAAAACGGTTGCGCGGCGTTTGCGTTCCATCGGATCAGTGATCCCGCCGATGAAAGTGTTTTTGCCTCGGCGACTCAATCGATCCCCCTGGAACTATTCGATTCTTTTGTGGAATTAATCGCCCATGATTACCACCCGTTGTCCTACGAACAATTCGAAAAACATATCCTTGCCCGAAAGCCCTTCCCTCCGCGTTCGTGCATGATTACTTTCGATGACGGTTGGCGGGACAACTATACCCTGGCCTGGCCGGTATTGAAGAAACATGGGTTACCCGCGCTGATATTTTTGCCGACATCATATATCGGTACCCCCCGACGTTTCTGGCAGGACGAACTTTACGCCGCGTTTCGCCTGTTGCGGGAACGGCGCAGAAATGACGCGTTCTTCTTTGAAGCCCATATCCTGTCGGATATCGTTTTCGATCTTCTGGAAGATAAGGACGACCGAGTCTGGTATTATACGCGCGAGGCGGTCGACCGGCTCAAAGGTCTCGACAACGAGTTTGCCGACCGAGCGCTCCATGCCGTCCTGGATTACGTGTATAACAATTCGCAAACGCGGCCAACCGGGCGGTCATTTCTCAACGCCGAGGAAGTAACAGAGATGTCCCGGAACGGCATTTATTTCGGATCCCATGCGGTAAATCACCGCATTTTACCGGGAATACCCGATGACGAGCTTACCCTGGAAATTGAAACTTCCCGCCGGCAAGTGGCTGAACTGACCGGGCATGAAACGACGGCCTTTTCCTATCCCAATGGGGATTACGATCAACGTGTGGCCGAGCGGGTTTGTCAAGCCGGGTATCACACCGGCTTTACGATCACCTACGGAACAGTGGATCCTCAGGCCGATCCGTACACCTTGCGCCGAATCGACATGAATGCGGAAATGCTCTCCCACGGTGACGGCCGGTTTTCGCGTTCACTATTTGCTATCGAAACGACGCCGATGATGTTGTCGCTCAAACGCCGCCGACAGCATCCGCTGGGGCCGGCACCGGCCGGCCGGTCCGGGAAGATTAAACTATTGTTTTTGATCGATGAGATGCAGGGTGAGGCAGGCACCGAGATGCAGGTTGTCAACCTCCTGCGGCAATTGCCCTCGGAGCAGTTCGAGTTGTACCTCGCCTGCTTTGTCGTGTCGGACTGGCTGCGTTCACTGAATCTCCCCTGCCGAATCTATGAACTCCAGGTACCCTCATTTCGCCGGCCGACGGCCTACTTGAACATTTTGCGTTTTTCACATTTCCTCCGCCGGGAGAAAATCGACATCGTCCAGACATTTTTCCCGGCGGCTCACGTGGTCGGTGTCACGGCCGCGTTTCTGGCTCGAGTCCCGCGGATTATTACCAGCCGGCGCAATTTTGGTCACGCCCTGACTGTTTTGCAAAAGTGGACGATGAGTATCATCAATCGTCTCACGCATCGGATTATGGCCAATTCGTTCTCGGTAAAACAACAGACACAAAAGTTGGAGGGCGCCGGTCCACGGCAAATCAACGTGATTTACAATGGTGTGGATACGACGGCCTTTGACAGCACGGCCGAAACGGCGGAATTGACCAAGGCCGACCTTGGTTTTGCTCCGGAAGAGCCACTGGTTGGTCTGGTTGCCAATTTGCGGCCGGTCAAGGGGGTTGAGTACTTCATCAGGGCCGCCGGCCTGGTCGCCCGGGAGCGCCCCGACGCCGGTTTTGTAATACTCGGATTCGGCGAGTTGATCGATGACCTGCGAAAGCTGACTGAGGAATGTGCTATCGCCGACCGGGTACGGTTTGTCGGACGAACCCCAAAGGTGATCAGCTACCTCCGCCTATTTGATGTGGCCGCTTTGACCTCGTTGTCCGAGGGTTTTTCCAATTCAATCCTGGAGTATATGGCAGCCGGGTTGCCGGTAATAGCGACCAACGTCGGCTCGAACTGGGAAGCGGTCGAGGAAGGAGTTACCGGCTACCTGGTGCGGCCCAAAGACCCCAAAGATATTGCTGAAAAACTGCTTCTGCTGTTGAATAATCCGGAATTGGCCCATACCATGGGTGAGGCGGGACGGACACGGGTACAACGCGATTTTACAATGCCCGGAATGATTGAACGCTATGACGAATACTATCGTCATGTGTTGACAACTCCGTATCGTGAACCGAGATATCAGTTGTGAAGGATAAAGGAAAGTCTGGTTGACATATGCGTCTGCGAAAAACCATAATAATGTTGTTTGGCTTGATTGCTTTGGTCGGAATCTCACTCGTGGGATACCGGGCAATCAAAGTCAAGAAAATGCAGATCTGGTTCGGCGATTATCTATCACAGGCATTTGCCGGGACCGATGAGGAGACCGCTTCAGATTCACCACGGCACTTGCTGGTCATGTTCGGCGACCATTTTGAACCCTCCGGCAATGTGGACTATGTGAAACACTGGATCACGCAATTCCGGAAGAGCCGGAAAAACCATTACGATGCCGACGGTCGACATCCGCAGCACACATTTTTCTATCCCGCGGAACAATTTGACGACGAAGAGATTGATGAGTTGACCGCGATCTGCCGGGAGGGATACGGCGAGATTGAACTGCAACTCCACCATTTTCATGACACCCCGGCTACGCTGGGCGGAAAATTGCAGCAGGCCATCGACAATTTCACCCGCCACGGCTGGATGACGACGACATCGACTCCGCCGGAAACGACATTTGGTTTTGTCCACGGCAACTGGGCGCTGGATAATTCGCGGACGTACCAGGGCAGTGACATGTGCGGCGTGAACAACGAAATCACCCTGTTACGTGAGTATGGCTGCTATGCCGATTTTACATTTCCGGCAATCGAGACAACCGCCCAGCCGGCGATGATTAACCGGTTTTATTATGCCCTGGATGATCCGACCAAGCCCAAATCATATGCGCGGGGTACCGTGATGGCGGTCGGAACACCGCCCTCAGGTGATCTACTGATCATGCACGGGATCCTGACGATAGACTGGTCCGACTGGAGCCATATTTTCTATCCGAGTATCGAGGTCGGGATGATCTCACACGAGACTCTGGCCACCCCCCGGCGAGCCGATGTTTGGGTCGAAACAAACAACCATATTCCGGGGCAACCGGAGTGGGTTTTTGTGAAATTGTACTGCCACGGTGCAATCCGCGCCGATTCGCTTTCGGTATGGGGCCCCGAACTCGATGAGACATTTACCTATCTTGAAACCCGCTATAACGATGGAAAATCGTGGGTGCTGCATTATCTCACCGCGCGAGAGATGTATAACATTGCCAAAGCGGCCGAGGCCGGGGAAACCGGCAACCCGGCCGACTACCGCGACTATCTGATCGCGCCGTATCGAGCTACCCTTCCGCTTTCGATCGAACCGTCGGCCGATTCAACAATGACTGAATAGTCCGAGTTAATCATAAACAAGACGGCCCTCCTGTTCGGGGAGGGCCGTTTTAATTTCTCAATTCTCGATATCCGGGCTTCAGGGAGCAACGACAAATTTCCCTCTAAGATCCAAGTCGGCGGCAGTGACGGTAAAATGATAAACTCCGGGAGCCAGCGGTTCGCCACTATCGTTGGTTACATCCCAGATAATATCGTCACGCTCATCGTTGACCAGGGTAGCGACGCGGTTGCCGGATGCCGAATAGAGTCGAATTTCCGCCCCGGCCGGAACGTTATGCAAGGTAACCGTCTCGGCGCTGGAGACCGGGAAGGGATTGGGCGCAAAGTGGACATCGGGCTGAATCGTAAACATGGCGGTTTCTGACCATTCACCGCCAAGGTAGTGAACACGCCAGTAGTAAGTTGATCCCGAGACCAAATTTTCCCGCGGGGTCCACTGGACAACCGGGCCGTCTACCACGACGATTCCCGAATAGGCGGAAAGGTTTTGAAATTCGGGATCAACCGCAATGACGAATTCACAAGACTCACCCCGGACCTCCGGGTCGCTCCGGAAGGAGAGTTGCGGGCGTGTCGTGTTCACCTTAGCCGAGAGCGGGCCGATAAGCGACGGTATTTGCCCCTCGACATCAACGACGAGCCAGGCGGAAAGGAAACTCCATGTTGCCGACCAGGGACCGACATCAAGTCCACTCACGGCGCGTGCACGCCACCAATACATGGTGCCATTCTCCGGCAAGAAATTCGCCAGCCAGGAAGTACGACCGCCGCCGCCCGCCCAAACTCGATCGGTAATGCCAACCAGATTGTTCAGCGCGGGATCGCTATATACCTGGAATTCATAAGCGATCTCATCGTCACCCAGCGGCTCGACATTGTTCAGGGCGAGAACCACATATTGAGACAAGAGAGTGTCCGCGTTGCCCGGCGAATACAACTCGGGCGCATCCGGCAGTTGGTTGGAGGCACTAAAATAATAATGGCCGGTCCATCCACTATAGGCATACGGATCATGGCACTGTACCCGCCAACTGTACTGGACGCCATGGTCGAGGATAATATTGGGCTGCCACGTGGTCGTCTGCCCGGCGCTCTGGGGGATGTTGTCCCGGGCCAAAATGGCCTGACCATTGCGATAGATCATAAATTGAAACCAGATTGGGTCGCCCTGCGGATCGTCGACGTTATCAACCACCAGGGAAAAGCCGTTGTCTGAAACGGATGCTTCATCAAGGGGTGAGATACCGACCGGCACCGGCGGCGTGGTGTTGGCACCGGGGATACCAAAATTGGTCGTCGCACTCCAGCCACCGGCACAGTCGCCGTCAACAGCCCGGGCGCGCCAATAATAAATCCGGCCAATGGACAGCGCGGGGCTGACCGTCCATTGAGTCGTCGATGACCCCTCGGTGACACCGGTCGCGGAGGCGACAATCGCGGAGAATGACACATCGGTTGCCACATCAAAATCATAGATCAACGGATTCGTCGTGCTGTAGTTACTGTTGGTGACGCGCAGCACCGGCGTCGTATCTGTCGTTTGCGTCCCGTTAGCCGGTGAATCAATCCCCGGCGCGGGAGGACAGGAATTTTCGACGTAATAGAAGTAGTTATAGTCACTCCAACCACTATATGAGTATGGATCGTGGCACTGCACACGCCAGGAATATGTCCGGTCACTCGTAAGTGCGATATCGGGCTGCAGCCCGGTGGTCGATCCCGAACCCTCGGGTACTTCATCCAGTTGATAGATGATCGTCGCGCCATCGTATATAAGGAATTGATACCAGACCTGGTCACTTTCGGCGTCGGTAACATTTTGTACGGTCAGGATCAGGTCGCCGACCACCGTTTCCTCGTTGGTCGGCGAGATGGCGACCGGGACGGGCGGCGGCTGGTTCGTGCCCGTGAGACTGAAGGAACGCACACTGCTCCAACCGCTGTAACATGCGCCATCAAACGACCGGCTGTACCAATAGTACGTCTGACCCGCGGTCAACGGCGGATCGACAGTCCAACCGGTATTTCCTGTTCCTTGCGGGAGCCCGGCAACCGAGCCGACGATACTGGTCATTCCGGCATCGGTGCAAATCACGAACCCATAGGTTAACTGGTCGTCATCCGGGTCCGAACTGTTGGTGACCTCCAGAAACGGTGTCAGGTCGGTTAGTTGGGCATTAGCGGCCGGGGCGGACGCGGTTGGCGCGGTCGGGCAGTTGTTTGTCTGGGTCAGGTTGATCGTAAAGGAAAAAGTCGTTGACCATTCAGATACCGCCGCCTCACCACTTGTCGTGGAAACCCGACACCGCCAGTAATATGTTGCCCCATCGGCCAGAGTCAGCGATGGATCCCAGGCCGTGGTCGAACTGCTGGGCGAGGAAATTTGCGCGGAGATGGAATTGATGAGATCTCCCCCGGAAAAATCTCCGTCACCGTCGAGTTGGAACTCATAGGCCAATGATCGCGACTCCGAGTCCTGCGCGTTATTGACATAGAGAAGTGGATTCTGGTCGGCAATGATTTCACCATTGGCCGGATCGAAGGGTAACGGCGGGATGAGATAACTCTGTCCGCCGCCGGGTTTAATCAGGATTAAGCCACCACCGTTTCGGAGCGAAAAAGTCGTGGACAGAGACCCGAGTGAACCATCGATATTAAGTTGTTGATAGGCGACTGGTAATTGTACGGCAACCGCAGTTTCCGGCGTGATGTCGGCGTTCCACTCGGTGATCGGACGCACCATCACCAGCGCGTCGGCATACTCGCGCTGGTAAATAGTATAGGTCCATCCCGCCGGATCGGTCCCGGTGCCGAAAAGTGAATAACGGTCAAGCGGCGGGCCGATCTCGTAGTCCATACATCCCCGCCAGGAGAGGGTATCCCACGATGTCGCGCCCTGATCAATCCAGTAATTGGAAGGGTTGGAGTACATCTGGAATAAATATGTATTCGGCGAACGGGTGACGTAATAGTAAGCAAGGTTACCGTAGAGCGCCTCGGCCTGTGTCACCGACCCTTCGCCGTTGGAAGGCGAAAGCTGTTGCAGGGCACTGTAAAGGGTATAGCTCCCATTGGCGTAACTGGCCGAATCACGGCTGGCCGCCTTGGGCAACACCTGCGCCGTCGTGCGGATCGGGCTGTACTGGAACTCCTGTAGAAGGTAATCGATCCCACAGATTTCCGGATCGGCGAAATCATCAATCCACGTGTTGGCAATATTGGCCGCAAGATACTTCGGCCGTCCGTCCGGGGCCCAGGCGGCCGCATTATGCAGGGTATCGCGCAGTTCCCGGGCAAACTGATGCATCTGTTCCTGGTACCAGGCAACCGCCTCGTCGGAACCGATGTAGGCCCGGGTGGGATGTTCGGCCAATCGGCCGCCAGCAGTCACCGAACCAATTTGCCCCATCGCGGGACTTAACTCATTGGCCAGCCAATTGTCGATGTAATAGCCATCCCAGGAACTGGTCTGCGGCCAGTCATGCCCGGCGTCCGGATTGAGCCAGGCTTGCTTGGCATATTCGATTTGCAACTGGCGAGTGATCGGATGCGAATAGTTGACCAGCATCCTGCCCACACCATCACCGCTGTAGTAACCGAGATAGACCGGAACACGCGAGACAGAATCGGATTCGGTGACCGTGGAAGAATAGGTCCCCGGGATGGAATAGCCGCTGACGACGGTGTTGTCATAGTAGTGCATATAAAGAATCTCGGTGGAGTATCCCAGTTCGGCACAGCGCTGTTTCAGCCAGGCATGTTCACGGGGGCCGTAATACCAGCCACCGGTGGCCCCGGGGGTTGTGTAATTGTCGGTGCCGGAGGTATAGATAAAGGTCATGACATTGGGGTTATCTGATTTAAGTTGGTCATGCCAGGCACCGCATTCAGTCGTCACGACAAGTTCATAGCGCTGGGCAACCAGAGGCGTGTATTCGCAACTCCCATCAATCCCACAAAGGTAGGCGGCATCGAGTTATGTTGTCTGCGCGTCAGCCGAAGTGGCGACCAGTAATAGAACCAACAGACAAAGTATAGTAACCAATGACCTGATCATCCTCTGGACCCTCCAAATAATACCGTGAACCGCCCACAACGGTCAGATATTCACCAGAGCGCCGTTTCACGGATATGTATTCTCGTCGTAGTGACGTCGGTCGGTAAAACCCCCCAATGCCCGGTGGCGCGTTTTCCACCGGCCAGACTCGAACAACCACCCGGGCGAGGCCTGTTCGTTCCGCCGCAGGACAAGTAAAGACCGGCAACGGCAATTTACAACTGATCTTAGCGGACAAAGGCCAAAAAGTAAACAAAGAAAGTCAATCGGTCCTTGTCGCAGACTCCCGCTTTACGATGACCGCTTCGATCGCCACCAGTATCCCGGCAAAGAAATACCAGTTGTACCGGTATAAGTTATGGCCGAACAGCCCTGAGATCATCAACAGGATCAAAGCTACCCCTATTGCTCCGGTAATGCCCTCCAGCGCTTTCAGATCGGGAGGCGGACGGGTAAAACGATGCAGATAGCTCATCACTCGGCCATATTGCCGAGTGACCATAACGATGAAAACGGCAAAAGAGATCAAGCCCATCAGCCCCAGTTCAGAGATAAGCTGGGCAAACATATTGTGCGGTTGCGACCAGTCATGGATGCCGTCAATGGTGTAGGTTCCAAGCCAGGCGATAGCAAAATTACCCACCCCGACGCCAAGGATCGGCCGGTCGAGGAACATCTTAAAGCCAAGCCGCAACCCGCGTAAGCGGCCCATCGCGGAGGCCGTGGCACCGGCCTGGTCACCTTCTTCGGCCTCGCCGCCAAAGATCGTCATGAAACGCTTTTGATACATATCGGGCATGATCGACCACACGGCGAGGAGAATCCCCACGGTGACGATTAAGGCCGGGAATTTATGGCGTGAGCGAAAAGCCAGGATAAAGGCCAGGACGATCAGGGTTACCATACCCGACCGTGAACCGGTGAAAATAACTCCATAGACCGAAAGACCGACCAAAATCACCAGTATCGTCCGGGCGAGGAGGTTCTTATAAGCTTTGATCATCATCAGCGCAAAAGGAAGGGAAAACGCCAGTGAAGCGGCGATGGAGTTCGGGTTGCCCATGGTGATTGCCAGTCCCTTGGCCCGTTGAATACCCATGCGGATGTAGGCCGGGTCGGTGTAATAACTATAAATGGTGCTGCCGGCGATCCAGAGATGGCACAGCAAAAACACCCAAACCAGCACACGAATACGCCTCGGCGAGTTACAAAGCTGGGTGACGAGGAAGAACAAGACGGCAATTTTGGCAAATTCAATTGCGGTATCCACCGCCCCCCCGCGCCAGATCGCCTGCGGCACCGACAGAAAAATAACCCCGGTGAACAACAGTACACCGAAAGTTGTCCCGGAGAAGACGATTTTGTTCTCGATGCGCACTTTATGAGAGACAAAAGTCGAGGCCAGGACGGCCAACGCGAGGGCTTTTTCGATATGGAACTGCCCACCGAACGAAGTCCAGATCTCCTGGGGACGCACGAGAAAGACAACAAGATAAGCCAATAACCCCCAATATGGATTATGCAGGATCAATAACCCGATAGTGACGGTTGCCAGGATGCCGGCGAGAATCGGCAAGGGTACATATAGAACCAAGACACCCAGGAGCGCGCCGACGACGACAATCCAGAAAACCCGGATTGTCCCGGGGGTAATTATCGGAGTGGTTTGTTCGATGCGATTCGCCGACATGACGTCCTGCTCCCCCCAATCCTGATGGGTTCGACTATCATAGTACGGTCTCCAATCCACGGGCAAAAGAGAAATTCCACCAAGCAGAAACAAGAGTGCCACTAATTTCGGTTTTTCTGTCGAACCGGGAGTGGGGACGCTGCTGTCGACCGGATACACCCTGTCGGTCACATCGATGAAGCGAAACGGGTCGGCCCAGGTTGAGAAGTAGCTTTTGTCCGGCAATAACTTCAAATCCTCCCCAAAGTAATGATTCAACACGACCCTAAATGTATTGACCGGACTAATCGTCGGGTACAAACACGAGTCTCCCCCATCGGGAAGGTAGAGGGCGTTGAGAATTCCCAATCTTTCTCTGCAATCGGTCCGTTCGGCCGAGTCCCAATCCAGCCGTGAGCCGGGACCGTGGTCACTCTGCAGGATGACAATCGGCGGAACCGGAGACTGAGTCAAAATCGCGTCAATTGCCGCCATCACTTTCTTCTCGATAAAAACCAGTTGCTCACGATAATTCTTCAGGTACGCCCGCACCAAATTGGGGTCGAAATAGTGAAGATTATTGCCGTCCGAGGCGTTGAAGAGCCGGGCAAAACCGGAGAAGTCAACCTCGCCGCCGTCCTGATCGAACAAAAATGGCGGATGTGGTGCAAGCACATGGGCAAACACGAATCGAGGCCGGTCATCTGTTGGCAGATCAGCCAAGCGATCAAGTGTGTGCAATATCGTCCGGCGATGCCGACCATACAATATCTCGCCCAACTTGTTCCCGGCGACCGGAATTTTTTCGAGTACTTTCAAAATTGTAGGGAATACTGTGGTCGCAAGCAGGCCGCTCTGGAATTCATTCAAGGTCCAGCTCTCCCATTCCGGCTGAATGAACTCGTCCGCCGTGCGCAATTCCGCGGGAAAGTAACCCGTCGCAAAAGCCACTATGCGGTAACCCTCCCCGCGAAGAAAATCCACGACCCTGCTATAAAGGATTTTGTGATGCAATAAACCCCGACTATCCCAGATACTAGGCGGTGTTTTGGAGATGTCACCATGATATTGGAAATTTAAAGACGATGCAATTGACAGGAGTGTCTGGCAATAGTTTGCGCAACTCCGCCCGGCAATATAAAACCCCGCGCGCTTCAGAGAATCCAGCAGATCGGAATGCGGATAATCATAGATATCGGCCTGAACATCTCCCCGCGCATACCCGTCAAGGATGATGTAATAGATGTCGGGGAAACCAGTACTGTCGCCGGTGACCGTGGGGGTAACGACGGAATCCGCACCATAATCCGTCACGGGTTGGCGTCGCGTATTGAACAGGTTAAACGAGGTGACCACAACCGGGATGACAACCAGGATGGTCCCGGTGGTGTTTAACATGCGGGTTAGTCGGTCCAGGCTGGAGTCCAACCTCAAACAAACGACTGTCCCGACAACCAGCAGAATCGACCAGATGAGGAGTAAGGCCTTCTGCAGACCGGGATCCGGAAAACCATAGAGGAAAACTGACGCGATGATCGTGAAGACGTGGCCAAACGATGCAAACATCAAAACATAAAATGAAATCAGGATTGCGGCTTTCCGGATATTTCTCAAGCATAAGGCCGCAATCAGCCAGCACAATAACACCAGGCCGCCCACCGCCAGGATCGGCGAGATGATTACCGTTGGAGAGAATCCAGTCACATTTCGGCTGTATAACAGCAGGACCGGCGCAATTGCGAACAATAACGGATGAAAAACGAGTTTTCTCATGATCGCTGAGAAACCTCCATTACTGAACGGTCAACCGGGTATTTGCGCCCCCATTACCCAGAAACGCCGTACAGATCAACCATGGAAACAAGTCGTGGGCTGGTCAAGTAATTTGTCTGCTTCGAATTATCGGCACGGTTGCTCGTTACGCCGGGGAGCGATTGTCTTTGTCCCTGTCGGCTGGCTCTTTGGCGCCCTTTAAGGCCAGGATGCGGACCAAAGCGGCCAGGTCACGCTCGATTTTTTCCATCCTGACCGCATTGCGAAAGAGAATAAAAAAAGTTACCATCAGCCCAAGATAGAGAACAAGATCAGCGCCCCGGGTGATTCCAACCAGGTCGGCAACCAGATAGGTAATATCGGGCCAGATTGCAACGACGGCCACCAGCGTCCAGACCAATGTCCAGAAGACCAGGCCCTTGGCCGAGACCCGTCCGCGTTGCAGGCCGGCGATAACCAGCAGTTCGACAACTACTGCGAAGGCCAGGATGATCCACTGTATCGGATGCATGACTTCTCCCTATTAACGTAAAATCCGGTCGATGACCAAGCGGGCAAGAGTGCGAATCCCGACGGTGAGTCCCTGCCCTTTGCTCATGGAATATGACGTATAAATCACCTTGATCGGTACTTCGGACATAGTCAGTTTGCGCCGCCGAATTTCGGCGATAATCTCCGAACAAACTTCGAAACGATTGGTTCTGATTTGAATCGTCGACAATGCTCGACGGGAGAAGGCTTTCAGCCCTGATTGGGTGTCGGTCGACCACTGTCCGAACAATAAAAATGTTGAGAAAGTCGCCGCACGCTGAGCCAGCCGCCGGAACAGAGGCATCCCCTCAGGATTGAACATCCGGGAGCCGACAACGACATCTACACCATTTTCATAGATCGGGGCAAACAGCGCCGGGAGGTTGTCCGGATCGTGCTGCCCGTCGGCATCGAAAGTCGCCACGGCGGCCGCATCAATCTCCCGCAAATACGCAAAACCGGTAGCAGTCGCCGCGCCGACGCCGCAATTGATCGGGTGGCGAAGCACGATTGCGCCGGCCTCGTGGGCCACCCGGGCAGTATCGTCGACCGAGCCGTCATCGACGACGACGACGTTGACAAAGCCCATGGCGGCCAGCCCGTCGATCACCTCCGCAATTTTCGACGCTTCATTGTAGGCGGGGATCAGGATATATTCCCCTGCCGGCCGGGCGGTCATGGCTTCAGCGGACCGTACGGTAGATTTGGACATTGTCCCGGTCATATTCCCTGACGAACGTTTGCGGATAGTTTTGCAGGACCGCCTCGAATCCGGGCCAGCGCATCCGCTCACGCGGACCATAGTAAAGATAATCGATTTGATAGCGGTCCAGCAGCACCAGTATCGTATCGATATTGGTCGTCTCAAATACGGTAGTTATATCGGCCAACGTATGATAAAACTTATCTTTGATGTTCGGAATCATCTGGGGCATTCCCCAACAGCCGACCGCCATCGGCCGCTCGGCAAAATTGGCAATCAATGGATAGTAATACGGCGCCGGGGCAACGGTCCAATGATAATTGGTGTAGGAAGGTGACGACTGCACAACTGCATCCGGGGGCAGGTTTGCTTTGATCCAGTTGCAGGCGGCATAATCCTCCGGATACACATAGACTGTCTCGCTGCGGTCGCCGGTATCGGCCGTTTTCGACCAGTCGGTGGCCCAGGTCGGGATGGCGGTGAGCAGGACCAACGCAACGACAATCCGGACAAACAACGACCGTGACCGAGTGAAAAACCACTGGGCAAAAACCCCGACACCCAGGGCAAAGATGATAAACAAGAACCGCGAACCCTTGAGCAGCCCGAGTTGATCGTCATATTGCGACTGCAGGTAACAGACCGCCCAGGCGGCCATCAACAGCAACAACCACCAAATTCCCGCACCGACGCGATTTTTAGACCAGAGCAAACCGCCCCCGATCAAGCCAAAAATAATCAAGGGACCAAATTCGACCAGCATAAAAGCGGGGAATATTTTAGCGAATGTCGGGTGCATCGCGATAACCAGCGATTGTGAAGTCGCCGCGGAGTACATGCCTATCTGATAGTAGCCGAGTGCCATCACCGTCGCGACCAGCCCGGCCACAACCCAGCCAATCAGGGGCCGGAGGAGGTTTTTCCGCGATGCAATGAGATCGGCGATCGCCAGCACGCCAATCCCCATCCCAACCCATAAGGTGGTAAGCGCATCGACGCCGAAAACAATTCCAAGGGCAAAGCCGATCCCGCAACCGGCGGTGATCTGTCGGAGATGGCCGCGCGTGAGCAGAAAATATCCCAGGACCGGCAGCAGAATCGCCAGGGCCAGAACGGTTTGCGGCTCAACCAGAAAATAGCGATAGACCAGATGGGAAACATTAGAATAACCCATCCAGAAACCATCGCCGACTGTCGCGGGGAATTGATCCGGATTGGCGCGGGCATAGGTCTTGACCGCGAGGTAGGTCCAGTAATAGCTGTAACCGACAAATATGGTAAGAATGGCAAGGAGCAACGCTTTCCACCGTCGGACAAACAGCCGCAAGAGCGCCACGAGCAGGACGGTAAAACAGACTGCCAGGTTGACACACCACATCAGCAGGGTGGAAAACATTTCCACGCCGGAGTTCATCATGAGTTTAAAGGCAATAGGATGAATATACGTGAGCATATAATAATAGAATGTTTCGCCATAGATATGAAAATAGTTGGGCGGCAGGCTCACGGCACCATTGGCAGCAATCGAAACCCGGTTGGTAAAATCGAAACCGAATAACCAGGGATAAGCATATCCATCGGGGGTTAACGATCCGACCGTGATAAAGGGGCGGGTAATGAAGACCATGACAATCGCGAGGGTGAGAGTCAGCACCCGCCATTGATTGCGTTTCCACTCGCCCAAATGGTAGCCGGGGGCCGGGCGGTCCGATCGATTAAAGATTATGGCGCCGAGGAGTAACAACGGCGTCAATATCCACAATGGCCAGAGCCGTACACCCCCGGAGAGGTAGCCGACGATCAGCAGGAGATAACCCGAAATCGCCCAGCCGGCAACGGCACCGGCGGCCCAGAACTCCACCCGTCCCAGCCATTGTCGACCGCCGAGGATATAGCCCAGGCTCCATCCCGGCAGGGCTGTAAGCAGCGAAAAAGCGATCCAGGCGGCCAACTGCAAAACGGAAAACCAATGCAGCCCGATGATCAGAAAACAGGCAAAACTAACCAGCGACAGCAGCCCGCTAATCGGATCTAATTGGCGGTTAAATGATGGCACTTTGTTACCTATCGGGGTTTGGCATATACTTGTTCTGTCAACTCGATTTAGCCGTTGCGACGTGGCCCTATCTTTGATTTATCGACCAATCTACCCGATTCAGCTCCCCTTTGCGCCAAAATTGGCTCGTTCGAATGTACATTTGAACTCCCTCGGTGGCAAAGGTTCTCATTGAGATTGCCGTGGAGACGTTCACGGCTTGAAATTGCTTGATTTCAAATGACGTAGACGGTAAGATTGGTGCGTGGATCGACGGGTTTTGGGCCGGTTCATCTGTTGCAGACCGGAGAGATGTCCGAGTGGTTTAAGGAGCACGCCTGGAAAGCGTGTGGGTGTTAACGCGCCTCCTGGGTTCGAATCCCAGTCTCTCCGCTTTTCCCGCCAATCGAGCAACGACCGGTTGTAATAGCAGGCCCCCCATCGGCATTTCTGCGCGGCTCGGCTTGCGGCATCAGCAACAATCGGCTATCTTCTCGGCCAAAGTCAAAGAAGCAACAAGTTTTTGGGAGAGTAACCCATGGGGAAATGCAATAACCTGATCTTGCACTGCATGGATTACCGGCTGCAAAAAACTCTGCGCCAGTGGATTGACCGGCGGGGGTTGGTTGGAGATGTCGATATTATCGCATTTGGCGGGGCGTGCAAACAAAAAGAGTTCGCCCTAAAAAATATTGGACTCTGCTGTGAAAAACACGGCGTGACCAATATATTCATCAGCCAGCACGACGATTGTGCCGGATACGGCGGTCATGCGGCATTTTCATCGATTGAGGCCGAACGCGAGACAATTTTTGCGGATATGAGCAAGGTGAAAGACCAAATCCTCAAAGCCTATCCAGATGTGACGGTTACCATGCTGCATTTTGCGCAGGATGGTGATGACTGGAAGATCGTGGAAGTCCAATAACCCGTCTTGAAAAATTCCATTGAACCGATCGAGTGTTCGGGCAATCTTTCGCTTGCAGAAAGGATGCCCAAATGAAGACACTGATCATCGGCCCACTTCCCCCCCCGCTTGGTGGCGTATCAGTTTATGTCTCTCGCCTGCGGCGAAAATTGACGGCCGAGGGACATACCGTTGACACTGTCGATGTGGGCCACCCCGATCGTTTTGGCCGGTTTATTCATTTGCTTTCACTCCAACCATCGTCATACGACGTGATCGAGCTGAATGTGCTGTCTACCGGAATTTTGTCGGCATTGCTGGCCCGCAATCTTGCCGGCAAATGCCGACTCACCATCCACAGCGGACAGGACCTTGAGAACTGGGGGCCGGTGAAATCGGCGGTCGTCGAGCTTTTTCTGCGTCGTTGCGGCGAACTGGTCTTTGTCGGGCCGCATCTGCGTGAGCTATTTGATAAGCAGGGATTTTCCCTGCCGGATACGACGACAATTCATCCGGCATTTTTGCCGCCGTCACTTGAGGATGAAACCACTATTCGGCAATCATATTCGAATGACGTCCGCGATTTTATTGAGCAGCGACGGCCTTTGATCGTCGCCAATGCCTTCCGGTTGGTTTTTCACGAGGGAATCGATTTGTATGGGCTGGATATGTGTGTCGAACTCATCGCTCGACTACAGATTGAATTTCCCAATGTCGGGTTGCTCTTTGCGTTGGCGGAGATCGGCGAACGCGGCCACTACCGGAAGATCAGGGAGATGATTGCCAAACGCAAACTCGGCAACAATATTTGTTTTATGACCGGACAAAAAGAGTTGTGGCCGATTTTTAGGCAGGCCGATCTGCTGGTGCGGCCGACCTGTGTGGACGGGTACGGGATCAGTATCGCTGAAGCATTGTATTTTGGTTGTCCGGCGGTGGCCAGCGATGTTTGCGTACGGCCGGAGGGCACAGTTGTCTTCGCCAGGGGTAATATGGATGATTTCCAGCACAAATGTGAAGACATCTTATCTCGTGGCAAGATCGCACATAATCTCCGATGACAAAGCGGCGGCCAAACGGCAACCGCTCTTTTTTCATCCCATAGGCATTTAAATTCACGCTAGACAAACTGCAGCCGGTCGGCAGCTTCCAGAAGCCGGTCGCGGATAGCGAGATTGTAGCCGCAGCCCTGCAGGCAGGGCGCTGAACAGTTGCGGCAGGCATTCGGTCTCATCGCCGGCGGGAGATCATGGAACCCTTTCATTGCCTTATAATGATCGCCGTAAGCGGTGAAATACATATCATAGCGCATGATCTCGGCAATGGCGACACCATGAGGGCAATGGGGCAAGCAGTCGCCGCAGCCGGTACGACAATACTCAGACCAGATTTCTGTGGAATATTGATTGAGGAGGCCTTGATCCTCAGCGGCAAACCGCTTGCCGGAAGCGGCGGCATACTTGTCCACCTCGGCGCTTGTACGCATTGTCACCACCAAACCACTTACCGCCGGATTGGTAAAAACCCATTTGAAGGCAGCCGCAGCCAAATCGCTTCCGTCCGCCTGGAAACGGCTGAGGTCTTCTTCCTTGGCGCCGCTGAGTGTTTTCATGGCGACCACCCCGACACCTTTTTCCCGGGCCTTCTGCAGAACCTCACCCAGCCGGTCATGCTGAACAAAATTGTAAGCCGGCATGAACATGGCGTAATGACCCGATTCGATTGCCGCGGTCAGGCAATCCTCCATGCAATGCGGGCCATGAGAGGAAACACCGAGATGACCGATTTTGCCCTGTTCTTTAAGCCGGGCTACGGCCTCCAGCATTCCGGGATCGGTCAGCCGGGGCAAGTCATTTTCACGCTCACCGATGGCGTGGACCATTATCAAATCAATATGGTCGGTGTTGAGTCGTTTGAGACTACCCTCGACCACCGCGACGACCTCGGCCGGTGATGAGCCGACGTTTAAATGCTGACCGTAGGCGCCCCGCTCGCAAATTTTGGTACAGATGATACATTTGTCGCGCTTGGCGGGATCTTTGAAGACTTTACCCAGGGTGATTTCAGATTGACCGTTGCCATAATCGGGGGCCGTATCGAAATAGTTTATACCAACATCAATGGCCCGTTCGACAACATACGGGTTATCCAGTTGCCCACACCCCATGGAGATGTCGGACATTTTCAAACCGGTCGTGCCGATTTCGCGATAAGACTTGATGGCCTGGTCGGCAGTCCGGGCCGCGGTCTCCCCTTTTGTTGCCGGCACATCGCTTTTCGTACAGCCAACAACGCCGGCAGAGGCGACAGCTGCCGCGCCAAGACCGACAGAACGAATGAATTCACGGCGTCTCATGATTTACCTCCAGTAGATACCGGTGTATCAAGAATCATCCGATTTTTTTCTGAGCGAGTTTCGCCGACCGAGGTGACATAGACTGCGCGGCGGTCGACAACCGGGCATTCGTGTTCACAAATACCGCAACCGATGCAAAGATCAGGTTCAATCCGGGGTCGTTTTAATTCGATACGTTTATCGCCCTCATAGACAACCACCTCGTCGGTAATGATCGCTTTGGGCGAGGTCGGACAGACTTCCTGACAGACAACGCATGGCCGGTTCATCGCCCAGGGGAGGCACCGGCCGCGGTCAAAGAAAGCGGTACCGAGGACAATTGGTTTGCCCTTGAATTCACCTCTCCCCTGTTTTTGGTCGAGGGTGATTTTGTCGATTGCCCCGGTGGGACAAACCTCTCCGCAGAGCACACAGTTGACTTCGCAATAGCCGATGGTGTTTTTAAGCACCGGGGTCCAGAACCCCTCAATCCCCGCCTCGGTCATCGACGGTTGCAGGACATTGGTTGGGCAGATCTGCATACATTCTTCACACTTAATACAACGGGCGAGAAAATCCGGTTCGGCCAGCGATCCCGGCGGCCGGATAAGCTGGGGCCTTGGTGTATCGACAATCGAAGGACGCGAACGGAAGACCAGCGGCACCGCCAAACCAGCCAGTGCAGCCCCGGCAATCCGACGACGAGTCAGATTCGGCCCGGCTACCGGCAACGGCGCCTGGTCATTCATCACGCCAAAAGAAATCGATCCCGACGGGCACGTCTCCAGGCAGTTTAACAGAAGCATACATTCGGATTTGCGCAGGTTCTTATCCGGCTCGGCCCCCGCCGGGCAATTGGCCGCGCAGATCCGACAATCATCGCAATTATCCAATGAGCGGCGAACATGAAAAATCGACCAACGGGAGAAAACCCCCAGCAAGGCGCCAAGCGGACAGAGCAATTTGCACCAGAGTCGCGGCCGGTAGACCGCGGCGATCAGGACCGAGATCAAGAGCAGGCCGGCGATCCAACCCAGGTCAAATTCACGAGAGGTGAGAAACAGCCAACTCTCACCCCGGTCAATAGATGGGAGAACCGACGTAGTCATCGCCCGCGTAAGCAGGACCAGTGGATCGAGCAGGCCGATTTGCAGCATTCCAAAGGCGGCCATGACCAAAAAAGTGGTCAGGATCAGGTATTTCAAACGATAGATCGGGCGATAGTCGTTATCATGAATATTTTTTTTCAACCGGGAGCGGCGTAACAGCGCAGCAAAATCCTGGAGCGCACCCAGCGGACAGATCCAGCCGCAATAGAACCGTCCGAGGAAAATAGTCAGGACAAGAAGGGGAATTGCGTACCAGAGCGCGCGATATAGAGTACCGGTTGAAAGTACCGTGCCGACCGCGACCAGCGGATCGGTATCGAGGAAAAGCCGCACCGGATAACCGGCCAACCGGTCGTAACTCGCCCAATACAGCAAAAGCAGGAACAACCCGAGGAAAAACAACTGATAAATCGCTCGGATGGTGCGCATTAGACGTGCACCTCCATATAGCCCAGACTGTTGTAGTCGGAAGTGCCGATCCCGCGGTCGGCGGCCAGTTGGATATACCGGCAGATATCCGCAGACCGTTTGAGCATCTCACGGCCGAAGGCATCAACCGCCACGGCGTCGGTGGAGAAGATGAGCGTGCCGCCGGGTTTAACGTCGGAGGGCGAGCCACCGGTCGGACCATTTTTGGTCAGGATGCGGGTGGCGTCGCCGATGACCAATGTCGGCTTGATCATAAACGCCAAATCGGCGATCACATTCTGGATGTCCTGATGGAAGCGATTGCGGCCAAGGCCCAGCAACCCATACCAGTTTTTCATGGCAAACGACATACCCGAGAGGTTGTGGTCTTTGAGGGTGGGCAGGCCGATTACTTTATCCACGCCACCCAGCAACGCGGCGGCGGTGGTGAATTGTCCAAGGGCCACGCCGCCGATATGAGTCTCCCGAAAATCATTCTCGGACAGATAGCGAACCTCCCCGCCGGCCTGCGCGACCGCAGTTCCGATCCCGGAGCGGCCAAAACTGGCCGCGGGAGAATTGATCGGGTTATCCGATACGACCACCCGGGCGGCGCCGGCCGCCAAAACGGCGCGCACCACTGCTCCAGTGACTTCAGGTGAGGTGGTTGCCCCCATAAACGACGGTCGGTCGAAACCGACATTGGGTTTGACCAACACGCGGTCTCCCGGAGAAATAAATTTGCCGATACCGCCCAACTCGGTCATCCCGGCAGTGACCATCGCCGCTGGATTGGTGCCGCGCACAACGACAAAATTCCGGGTGAGACGATCCTGCGGGATCGAATAGTCGGGGATGGCAAACACACGATCGGATTCGGTCGCCTTGCGACCGGCCAGCCAGATGCCGGCGCCGGTGACCCCTAACGCCATAGCAGAGGCCTTTGCAGTCTGGATGAGGAATTGCCTGCGCTGCATTGCCCGGTTACTCCGCTCTTCCCCGATTAAACGACGAAATCAATTGGGTGACGAGTTGTATTGCGTCCTCGGTCTTTGCCTCTCCGGACAGACCGGCAAAAATGTCATCAACGGTGAAGATCCAGGCCAACTCACCATAATCGAGATAGCGATACACGTGAACACCGTTAATGGTGAGCGGTTGGTCTTTTTCGGCGTTGCCATCGAGAAATAGTCGGTAGCGGTCGAACATTGCGCGCGCCGAGTCGGACTGATGATAGAAGGCCGTCACCGGGTTACCGGTCGTTTTGTACTCGGTAGTATAAATGTCTCCGACAAAGTCAGTGCCGAATGCATTATCGGGGAAATACCCATCAGAGTTTTCGAGCCGCGATCCGGCGGGAAAGCGAGCCAATTGGGCCAGGGGTGCGGCCGAAGCGGGAATAAGTTTTGAAAGGATTTCGACAATCTCGGCCGCCGCTTTATCGGTAACCACGCCGGGCGGTTCCGGGATGATTTGAATATAAAATGGACCACGCTGGATAAACGTGGCCCCGCCGGAACGATATCCTGTATCGGCAATTTGGAGGTTTGCACGATCTTCGGAACGCTCAGCAGCATAGACCCCCAGGGCGTTCTCGCGGCGGTTCAGCCGATAGACATAGAGATCGACCAGGGCGCTGTCGGGACCACGATAGTCGGCGAAGGTCAGCGAGACAAACCCGAAACGGAAAAAAGCGGCGTCATGTCCGTCGATCTTCAAGTAGAGGTTGTCGGCATCGTAAAACTGGATTGTATCCACCAGCAGGAAATCTGCCTCGGGGAGTTTATTGGGTAGTGATACCGGCGTCGTCAGGATCGTGGCCGGCGGTTGGTCAGAGAAGGCGGTGGAGACAAATAATCCTTCACGCGGTTGGTTTCCGGACAAATAGATCAGGAATGCAATGACCGGCAGAGGGATCAACAGGGCAATCCGTGCCCAGATTGAAATCCGACTGGTCCGTTTTCGTGCCATAGGCGGCTCGCTATCCCTTCCCCCGGCAGACGAACCGGGAAAACGTGTCTGACCTAACAGTACTTCATCTCACAAGTTAGGACAAGAAAAACCAACCGGAATTACACAGGTTTGACCGACGGATCGAACGAAAAAGACGAATGATCCGCCGGTTTCTGCGGAAACAGTCCTTGCCATTCCGGGCAAAATGGAGATTGAAATATGCCCGGTATTTTGGGTATAATAACGATTCGAAAGCAATCGGTGTGATAACTCTGACGGGGGTTTGACTATATGCATAATGCGTTTATTGACGTGCCGTTCCCGGAGAATGAACCAATCCTCTCTTACCGGCCCGGTTCGCCGGAACGGGAATCTCTGACCGAACAACTCGACAGCATGGCCGCCGAGCAGATTGAGATTCCGCTGATAATCGGCGGGAAAGAGATAACGACCGGTAATTTTGGCGATTGCCGGATGCCGCACGATCATGGCCATCTGCTCGGCCGCTACCACAAGGGCGGCGCCAAAGAAGTTGAAATGGCAATCAAAGCATCTCGCGAGGCATTTGCCGAATGGTCCGAGATGCCGTGGGAAGCGCGGGCGTCGGCCATGTTAAAGGCCGCCGACCTGCTCGCCGGACCGTATCGCAACATTCTGAATGCGGCGACAATGCTCGGCCAAAGCAAGAATGTTTTTCAGGCCGAGGTCGATGCGGCCTGCGAGTTGATCGATTTCTACCGATTCAATCCATATTTTGCGCAAACCCTATATCAGCAACAGCCCTGGTCGGCACCGGGGTGCTGGAATTATGTCGAGCATCGGGCGCTGGAGGGATTCATTTTCGCGGTAACACCGTTTAATTTTACCTCAATTGCCGGAAATCTGCCGACCGCACCGACGTTGATGGGCTGCTGTTCGGTCTGGAAACCGGCATCGTCGGCGGTCTACTCGGCCTATTATCTCATGAAAATCCTCGAAAAGGCCGGTCTGCCGCCGGGAGTGATCAATATGGTTCCGGGTCCGGGCGGACAGATCGGCAACCCGGCGCTGGCCTCACCCGAGTTGGCCGGCGTGCATTTTACCGGGTCGACGGCGGTATTCCAGGGGATGTGGGAGACGATCGGCAAGAACATCAAGCAGTATCACACATATCCACGGATAGTCGGCGAGACCGGCGGCAAGGATTTCATCTTTGCGCATCCCTCGGCGGATATTCCGTCGCTGGTCACGGCGATGGTGCGCGGGGCTTTCGAGTATCAGGGACAGAAATGTTCGGCGGCTTCGCGGGTGTTCATGCCCGAGTCGCTCTGGCCGGAAGTCAAAGAACGTCTGCTGGCCGAAATTGAGACGATCACGATGGGCGACCCACGTGATTTCACCAATTTCATGAACGCAGTGATCGACAAACCGGCGTTCGACAGCATTGCCGAGTATATCGAGTATGCCAAAAACTCCGGCGACGCCGAGATCCTCTGTGGCGGTGGGCATGACGATTCAAAGGGGTATTTCATCGAGCCGACGGTGATTCAGGCAACCAATCCAAAATTCAAGTTGATGTGCGAAGAAATTTTTGGCCCGGTGTTGACAGTCTATGTCTACCTGGACCGCGAAATCGACCTTGCGCTTGAGCACTGTAACACCGGCTCGCCCTACGCACTGACCGGCGCGATATTCAGTCGTGATCGTCAGGCCATCGTTGAGTTAGCCGCCAAACTCCGCCATGCGGCGGGCAATTTTTATATCAACGACAAACCGACCGGCGCGGTGGTCGGCCAACAGCCGTTCGGCGGCAGTCGGGCCTCGGGAACCAACGACAAAGCGGGAAGTATGTTCAATCTCCTGCGCTGGGTTTCGCAACGGTCGACCAAAGAGACCTTTGTTCCGCCGACCGATTACCGGTATCCGTTCATGCAGAAATAGCGGTTTTTTGTTAAATTTACGGTTTGGATCGGCCGCTGAAATACAATCAGGAATCAACGGCCGCCGGTAAGGGCGGCCGTTCCATCTCATGCCATACGCGGTCATTCTCAATTCCCGTCAAACGAAAACTCCACGAGGCGACGATTCCTGGATTATTGCGACGCGCAAGGCGGTCGACCAGGCGGTCCAGCGCGGACTGACAATCATCGGCAGTGTCGGATTATCGACCTGGGAGTTGGTCACCTATCTGGCAAGCGCAAGCGGCGGGTCGACAATGGTTATTATCCCCTACCCGTACCGGGCGAATCTCAACTTGCCGGAGATCACCGCCGCTGCTAAACCGGCGGAGATCACGGTATCTATCCGACGGGAATATGCTCTCGAGAGCGAAAAATCGGACTTCATTTTTCAGCCACCAACCGCTCGCGGGGCGAAAAGGAAATCGGCCTGGGCTGATCGAGACCGGACTGCGCTTGAAATGGCCGACGTCGTCTATCCGGTTTCGATCAAACCCGGTGGTACGCTGGCGGGCCTGCTCCAGGATAAATGCGGGAATAAAGAAATCTGCAAACAATTCACCGTAGCATACCGGCAGAAGAAAAATGCTCGCCGCCTTCGCCCGGAGGAAGAGTTCGTTTCTCTTTCTCATTTTACCGAGCCGCATCTGGTTCATTGGACTCGCGCAGCCAACAGCAAATGGCCGGGTGAAACAGCGGCGGAATACTATCGGGCAGTGATCAATTCCGGTCCAACGTATGCCCGATCCGGCCGGGCAACTCTCGCCCGGATCCTGCACGAGAGGCGAATCAGGGCCACAGCGCGACATATCCGGGACGGCCATCGGGTCGTTTCGTTTACTTCGCTTCCGCCGGGCGAGTCGATTCGCCTGATGCGTTGGCGGCGGCGATATGTGCGCTGGAACCTGGAACCATATGGGATTGCCATCCGGCAGGATATCGCCCAAATACTCGGTGCGCGAAGCGTGACTTACGGTTCACCGTCGGATTATGCGTCACTTTCTCCCAGCGACCGGCCGTTCTTTCAAAATCCCGGCAAAAAAGGCGGTAACTGGCGGCCGGAGAGGGAATGGCGCATCTGCGGTGATGTCGATTTAACCAGGATCCCCCCCGAAGCATTAAAAATCATTGTCCGCTCTCCCGGAGAGATACAACAAGTTCCAGCATCGATGCAAGGCCTGGTTATTCCGCTCTTTGCGCCGCACTCCTGATCCAAGAATCGAACTGCCCTTGACAGCAGGCCGGTTGTAAGTCTAAGTTGACGACTCCGGATGAAAGACGCGATGTTTCAATCCCATCCGATTAAAGAGAGGATATAATGGCCCCGACGCTCAGCAGACTCTCCCGGTTTCACCGTTTGATGCTTACAATTACCCTGATGGTTTTATTCAGCGGCTGTGCGCAGGAGCAGTCGACACCGTTGATTCCCAAAGCGGAATTATTCGGCAACCCGGTCAAGACCCAGGCCCGGATTTCACCCGACGCCCGTTACATCTCATACCTGGCCCCCAACAATGGGGTGCTGAATGTGTGGGTGAGGACAATCGGTGGGGACGATGATCGCCCGCTTACCACCGATGTCGGGCGAGGAATCCATCAGCATTACTGGGGGCCGGACAGCAAACATATCATTTTCCCGCAGGATGTCGACGGGCGGGGAAACGACCATCTGATTGTCGTGAATATAGAGGATGGATCAACCCGTGATCTCACTCCCTTTCCCAATATTCGCGCGTCGATTATAGTTGTCGGCCCTAATATTTCCGACGTCATTATGATTCAGATGAACAAACGAATTCCTCAGTTGTTCGACGCCTATACGCTCAATCCGACCACCGGCGAATTAAAACTTGTCGCCGAGAATCCGGGCACGGTCGCCGGTTGGATTCAAAATGCCGAATTTGAAGTATTGGGCGCTCTGGCGGCCACGGCCGACGGCGGATTCCAACTGCAAGTCCGGGACAACCCCCAGGCGGAGTTTCGCCCATTGGTGACCTGGGGTACCGACGACGGCGGCCGCGCCTACGGGTTCACCCCCGACGGCAAAGGCATATACATCGCCGATTCACGCGGCGCCGACCTGGTCCGGCTGAAAGTGATTGATATTGCCACGAAAGAACAGACGGTGCTGGCGGCACACAGCGAGGTCGATCTCGGGGAAGTGATGATCAATCCCCGGACACACCGGGTGGAAGCGGTCGCTTTCAACAAGGACCGAAATCGCTGGACCATCCTCGATTCATCATTGGTCTCGGATTTTGAGTCGTTGCGGACGCTTGGCGACGGTCAGTTTATGGTCGCCGGTCGTGACGATGCGGATGAGTATTGGATGGTAGCGTATTCCGCGGATGTGACGCCGATTGAATACTACCTGTATGAGCGCAAAACACAAACGGCGACATTCCTGTTCAGCGGTCAGCCGTCATTGAAAAACGCGGAATTGGCGTCAATGCAGTATGTCGAAATCAAGGCCCGGGACGGCCTGCATCTCCCGGCGTTTCTGACCCTGCCGCCGGGCGTTCCGGCAAAGAACCTGCCGCTGATTGTCAACGTACATGGCGGCCCCTGGACACGGGACAGTTGGGGGTTCAGATCGGATGTGCAATGGATGGCCAACCGCGGATATGCCGTACTCCAGATTAATTACCGCGGGTCGGTCGGATTCGGCAATCATTTTATGTCTGCCGGCAACAAGGAGTGGGGCGGGAAAATGCAACTCGATCTGGCCGACGGAGTCGCCTGGGCGGTGAATGAGGGATATGCCGACCCCAACCGGGTGGGTATTTTCGGGATGTCGTTCGGCGGATATGCGGTCCTCGCCGGAGCCGCCTATACGCCCGACGTGTATGCTTGCGGGGTGGATATGATGGGCCCGTCGAATCTGTTTACCTTTTACCGGTCGATTCCGTCGTACTGGACACCATTTTTAAAAATCCTGACGCAACGGATGGGTGACCCGGTGGCCGATTCGGCATTGCTGGTCGAGCGCTCTCCCTATTTTTCCGTCGACAAGATCAAAATCCCCCTGCTGATTGTCCAGGGTGCCAACGACCCGCGCGTGAAGCGGGCCGAATCGGACCAGATGGTCGATACGCTGAAAGCCAATGGGCGGGAGGTTGAGTATGTCGTCTACGAGAACGAAGGTCATGGGCTGGCCCGGCCGGAAAACCGGACGGATTTTTACAAACGGGCGGAAAAGTTTTTGGCCGAACATCTCGGCGGGCGTGTGGAAAAATAGAGAATAATCCGGGAATTATGCAGAAACATCGACCGGCGGGCAATCACTCGCCGGTTTTTTTCTGCCGTCGAGCCAAATTGAGAGGATGAGCAGACCGATGCCGAGATCAATCGCCGAATCGGCAAGATTAAATATCGGCCAGCGAGTCATCGTATAACCGCGAAATTTGATAAAGAGGAAGGAAAATGACGGGAGGTTCATATCAAAAAATTCGAGATCGAGGAAGTCGGTGACCGCCCCAAAACAGACGCGGTCGATCAGGTTGCCCACTGCGCCGCTGAGAACCAGAGCAAAACCCCAGACGGCCCACAAACGAAGGTCGGGGGCGCGATAGAGACTGACCACGATAAGCACGGCGATAACCGTCGAGGCGACAAAATAGATTGCGGGGTGACCGAAGGAAATGCCGAAGGCGCCGGCGTCGTTGTGAATGTAGGTCAAACGGAAAAAATCGCCAAAAACCGGAACCGATTCACCCAGGGCAAAAGACAACCGGATGAACAGTTTCGTCAGTTGGTCGGCCAGGATCAGCCCGGCAACAGTGCCGCCGATGATCAACCGGTTGCGGTTGGGCGATGCTATCGGGAGGTGTTCCGTTGTTCCTCTTTCTCCTTGCATTCGATACACAGCCGGGCATGGGGCACCGCAGTGAGCCGCTCGGCATTGATTTCTTCACCGCACCCCTGGCACACACCGTACGTTTTTTCGTCGATACGCCGGAGGGCCTCATCGAGATGGTAGAGAAACCGTCCACTCTTTGACGCAAAATAGAAAGATTTCTCCCGCTCCATACTGTCGGTTCCCTGATCGGCCATATGGTATGAGTAGGTCGAAAGGTCGCCGGAGGCATCCTTAACCGTGGAACCCAGCACGTTTTTTTTGAGTCCAAGGTCCTCGAGGATTGCCGCCCGTTTTGCCAGCAAGAGCTTTTTGTACTTCTCCAGTTCCCGTTTTCTCAAGTGCCTCACCTCCCCCAAATACAACTATATCTTTTCCAGACTCAGTACGGTCGGCTGACCATTCAGTTTGAGTTCAAGCCGGTGTTCAAAAGCGCCCTCGGTTGAAATCGACTCGCTGAGAGTTTCCCGGGCAATCCGTTCATGATAGGCCTCCAGCGCTTTTTGGACCGGTTCGGTAGTGGACACCGAGAGTTTGATGCGGTCGGTGACGGCCAGTCCACTGGCTTTCCGCAAATTTTGAATTTTGTTGATCAACTCCCGATAATAGCCCTCCGTGACCAATTCATCGGTCAATTGTGTGTTCAAACCAACGGCGTATCCGCCTTCGGCTTCGACATGATACCCCTCGGGACCGGACATGGAAACGATTAAATCATCGCCCTCGAAGAAATATGATGTCCCCGCCAGGGTCAACTCCAGGCGGTTGCTGTCGCGGAAAGCATGGATTTGTTCGCCGGACAATTCGCCCAGCGCCCTGGCGACGGCTTTCATGTTGCCGCCGATTCGTTTGCCGAGTTTGCCAAAATTCGGTTTAACACTCAATTGGAGAAAGCCATTGCCCGATTTACGGAGGTCGACACGCTTGCTGTTCAGTTCACTACAGATATCGTCGGCCGCCGCCGCCAACGCCGATTGATCGACTTCACCGGGCAGGATTACGACGAAATCGGAAACCGGCTGGCGCACTTTCAAATTCGTTTTCATCCGCGCGGCCCGACCCAGCGAGACGATTTTCTGCACCGTACCGACAGTGGCCTCCAGTTTCTCATCGACCAGCGCATTGTCTGGTTCGGGGAAATCAGCCAGGTGTACACTCCGGTTGTCCTCGCCCGAGTCGGTCAACCGCCGGTAGATGGTCTCGGAAAAGAACGGGGCGACCGGTGCGGTCAGTTTGGAGACGACCAGCAGGGCACGATAGAGAGTGGCATAGGCGTCGAGCTTGTCCTCATCAAGCCCCGCAGACCAGAACCGCCGCCGGTTCAAACGCACGTACCAGTTAGATACATCGTCGACCAAAAAATCGGCAATCGACCGGGTGGCCCGGGTCAAGTCATAGGAATCGAAGGCCTCACGCACCGTACGCGCCACGGTCTGGACTCGCGAGAGAAGCCAGCGATCAATGGTGGTTTTCGACGAAGCGCGATGCGCGATTTTATCCAGCGGCAACTTGTCGATCTGCGCATAAAGTGCAAAAAATGCGTAGGTGTTTTTCCAGGTGTCGAAAAACCGGTTTTTCACTTCGCCGACCGCCGCATGGTCGTAGCGCTTGGATAACCAGGGTTGCGAGACAGTGAGCATATACCAACGCAACGCATCGGCACCGTACAGGGAAACCGCCTCCCAGGGGTCGGCAATGTTCCCTTTCGATTTGCTCATTTTCTGCCCATTCTTGTCGACGATAAATTCCATGCACAGGCAGTTGAGATATGGCGGCTCGTTGCGCAGGAGCGTGGAAATGGCCAAAAGTGAATAAAACCACCCGCGTGTCTGGTCAACCGCCTCGGAGATAAAAGCCGCCGGGAACAGTGTTTCAAAATCATCCTTGTGTTCAAAAGGATAATGCCATTGCGCAAACGGCATCGCGCCCGAATCAAACCAGACGTCGATGACCTCCGGCACACGGTGCATTGTCCCGCCACACTCGCAGGTCAGGGTTACGCGATCCATGTATGGTTTGTGCAAGTCGATCGGGTCGGGCAGGTTCTGCCCTTTCTTTCTCAGGGTGGCGATGCTGTCGACCGCCGTCTTTTTTCCACAGGATTCGCAGACCCAGATATTCAGCGGGGTACCCCAGAAACGTTGACGGGAAAGCGCCCAGTCGACGTTGTTCTCCAGCCATTCACCAAACCGGCCGCTGCCGATCTCGGGCGGATACCAGTTAATTTTCCGGTTCGCCGCCAGGAGTTGTTCGCGGAAAGCGGACGTTTTCAGATACCAGGATTTGCGCGCATAATAGACCAGGGGTGATTTACAGCGCCAGCAAAACGGATAGTTATGCCGATACGTCTCGACCCGGAAAAGCCGTCCGGCTTTCTTCAGGTCGGCGGTGATTTTCGGGTCGGCATCTTTGATAAATAAACCGGCATACGGTTTGATGGTTTCATCGAAGGTACCGTTGTTTTTCACCGGCTGGAACACGGGCAGGTCGTGCTGTTTGCCCGCCTCGTAGTCATCGGCGCCGAAGGCCGGGGCCAGATTGACAATCCCGGTTCCTTCATCCATCGAAACAAAATCAGCAGTGATGACAAAGTAGGCCTTATCCGCCTGGTCGGCGAAGAAATCGAACAACGGCACATACCGTTTACCGGCAAGATCTTTACCGGGAAAACGGTCGAGAATAGTAAACTCGCCGCCAAGGACGGCCTGGGCCAATGCCTCGGCCAGGATTAACTTCCGGCCCTCGAATTCGACGGTGAGATACGTTGAATCGGCGGCTACGGCGAGGGCGGTGTTGGAGATCAACGTCCAGGGCGTGGTTGTCCAGACCAAAAAGGAAACCTCGGGATTGTCGACCAACGGCATTGTGACGAAAACCGAAGGATCGTCAACCTCCTCGTAGCCCTGCGCGACCTCGTGGGAGGACAGGCCGGTCTCGCAACGCGGGCAAAACGGGACAATTTTGTGACCCTCATAGAGCAGGTCGCGTTCGAAAAACTGGGCGAGAATCCACCAGACGGTTTCCATATAATTGACATCAAGGGTGACATAAGGATCACTCAGATCAAGCCAATAGCCAACCCGCTCCGTCAGATCATCCCATTCTTTTTTGTACTTAAAGACCGACTCGCGACACTGCTGATTGAATTTTTCAACCCCGTAGGCCTCGATCCTGGCCTTATTTTCCAACCCAAGTTGTTTTTCGACTTCGATCTCGACAGGAAGACCGTGGGTGTCCCAACCGGCTTTACGACCTACTTTATAGCCGCGCATTGTCTTATAGCGACAGATAGTATCTTTGATCGTCCGCGAGATAATATGGTGAATGCCCGGCTTGCCATTGGCCGTCGGCGGCCCCTCAAAAAAGACAAATGGTTCGTTCTCTTTCCGCAATAAGATTGACTTGCGGAAGATGTCCTGCTCGGCCCAGAATTTCAGCGTCCGGGTCTCATCATCCGGGTAGGAAAAATCTTTCGGCAGTGGATCAAACATTGGTGCAACACTTCCCTGGTCTGGGTTGTCTCACAAAGTTACGGTTACTTGCTTCACATATCGGATATTCCACAGAGCCCTCAACTTCAAATGGTGATCTTTTCGATCAGCCCGCCGATTACCGCCTTCAGCCGTGGTTCGGCTTCGTTGGCCGCGGCAATAATCTCGTCCAGGTTACAGGGATGCAGGGCATCCGGCAAACCCATATCGGTGATTATTGAGAAACCCGCGACCCGCGTCCCCTGATGCCGGGCGGCGATCACCTCGGGCACCGTGGACATCCCGACAACGTCGGCGCCGATGCAACGCAAAAATCGATACTCGGCGGCGGTTTCCAGGTTTGGTCCGGTTACCGAGACATAGACACCTTTATGGAGCAGGAGCTTTTTCTCCAGCGCAACCTGTTCGGCCAACTTGACCAGAGCCGAGTCATAGCAATTGTACATATCCGGGAAACGCGGCCCGATCGATTCGTCGTTGGGGCCGATCAGCGGGTTGGCTCCCTGCAAGTTGATATGGTCGGTGATCGACATCAGATCACCGCGTTTGAATTGCGGATTCAGGCCGCCGCAGGCATTGGAAACGACAAGGATATTGATACCCAGTTCTTTCATGACCCGAACCGGAAAAGTCACCTGGGCCATCGTGTAACCCTCGTAAAAGTGGAATCGCCCCTGCATAGCGACGACGTTCTTACCGCCCAGTGTGCCGAACAGCAGCCGTCCGGCATGGCTTTCGACAGTCGAAACCGGAAAATGCGGGATGGTTTCATACCCGACGGTGGCGGACAATTCGATCCCATCACCCAGCGAGCCAAGGCCGGTGCCCAGGATAATACCGATATCGGGGACAAGGTCCGCCTGCGTGCGGATATAGTCGGCTGCTTCCGTAATCGTCTGTTTCAAATTATCCATGACATACCCTCAAGAGTTCCGCAACGATCTAAGCCCGTTGACTTGGTCTCAGGCCCGATTCTCCGGACCTTTATCATTTTCGGTATCGGGAGTATCGGATTTGACCTTTGTCGAACTGTTCTCCCGCCCGGCAAACTGGGCATTTTTCGGTGGTACGGGCGCATCGGGCTCACCGCCGAAAATCTTGCTGAGCGCATCATCAAAATCGGCCGCGCGATCGTCGTCGGGCAACGGCATCTCCTCGGCTTCACTGCCCGGCGCCGTCGAAGCGGCCGGACGCGGCGCGGCGACAGACTCCGCTCGGGGGACAGATACCGATTCCACCGGTTTCGCCGGCGTGGTCTCTCGCTCGGGAATGTCGCCAAATCGCTGCAACTGTACCTGGAAGGTGTGAAGTAAGCCCTCCAACTCGGCTTTCAGCCGGTCGCGGGTTGCCTGCAGTTCGCCGATTTGTTGCCGGTGGTCACCCAGCCGTGCCTCAGCATCGCGGGTGATAGACTCGGCCTGCAACCGGGCCTTCTCCAGAATAACCTCGGTTTCTTTACGCGCGGCGGCGACGCGTTCTTCAGCGGCCTTTTCGGCCACGACGAGGGTGTCACGCAGGGTTTGCTCGAGATCGGTGTATTTTTTGGATTGCTCGGAAATCGACGAATTTTGTTCGCGCAACCGCAGGTTTTCGCCGATCAGTGTTTCCCATTGGGCGGCGGTTTCTTCGAGGACCGCGTCCACCTCCAGCGGATCATATCCTCGCATCTTGCTTTTAAACACCTGGTTTCTCAGGTCATTTGGCGTCAGTGATCCTGCATCGCTCATACACACCTACCTTTTATCCGCACAACGGGTTCTTTTGTTAACTCTGCTTTACGGCCGCGGACCGAAAATCGCAGTACCGATCCGTAACATATTGGCACCTTCGGCGAGAGCAAGGGTGAAATCCCCGCTCATCCCCATCGACAGATACTTCATATGCACGCGTCCCTCAGCGGTTCCCCGCAACCGTTCATACGCTCTCCGCAACAACTGGAAGGCGCGGCGGATTACCGCCGAATCATCGACAAATGGGCCAATGGTCATCAGGCCCTGCACCCTGACGTTCGACAACTCGGCGATTTGTCCGACCAGAGTATCGACCTCCTCGGGCGCACAGCCGGATTTTTGCGTTTCGCCGGTCGTGTTGACCTGGACCAGAACATTCTGGACTTTGCCGCTCTGACCGGCCCGGCGGTTGATCTCCTCGGCCAGGCGGAGCGAGTCGACCGAGTGGATCAGATCGAATAATGCCACCGCATCCCGGACTTTATTGGTCTGGAGGTGGCCGATCATATGCCACTCGAGCGTTCCCGCCACCTGCGGGATTTTCCCCTTGGCCTCGACAACTCTGCTCTCGCCGAAAACTCTATGTCCAGCGGCCACCGCCTCATTAATTGCCGCAACCGGCATTCGTTTGGAGACAGCGACGAGGGTAATTCCGTCGGGATCTCGCCCTATCTCCCGGACCGCCTGTGCGATCTGGTCGTTGACCCGTCGAAGATTTTCCGCCACCGTACCCATCGAAAACTAATTAATCTATCAGCCGGCGCGCCAAAAGGCAATCAAATAGTGTGTTTGGCCAGGGGTTTATCTGCGGATGGGTATCGCTGCCGCTATTCTGCCGACATTGTCCGCCCGATATCACCGTGTGAGGCAAATGGTTCGGGGGAACAACCCCCCGGCGGCATACCTGCTGTACCCTATGACTTAAGGGTTATTATGAAGATTTTCGCATTCCGGCCATCCCGCAAAAACACCCTTGACAGTTTTGAGAAAGAAGGTTTAATGAATAGTGAGTGGGTCTTGTTGTCTGGGGTAGTTTTCTAGCCCCCTCTACCTCAGCCGGGCTCACTCTTTTCTTATGGCCGATGCCGGAATTGCGTTTGAAAGCCGGGCCGTTGCTATTGCGTTGGAATTTTGGCGGCACAGCATATCTTTCTCGGGGTGAGGGGAAAGAGATTGGGAACCTGTAGTATGACTCGTGTTAAAAGGATGTGTATGAATAGATATAGGAAAACAGTCCGCATTTGTTGGCAGTTGATTCTCATTGTCTCGTGCATTGCCCTCCTGGGTGGCGCAGGCAGGGCACAGTCCGGCAAACCGGTTGCACCGGACCGCTACAGCTCACAGTTGAAGGCCGCCGAGGACAAACTCAATCGCGGCAAATATGAAGATGCCCTGCCCCTGCTCGAAAAATTACGATTGGAACGGCCCAATGATCGACATCTTCGCCGCCTGCTCAAACGGGCATACCAACGGACAAAACAATATGCCGAATTGCTCGATTTTGTGCAAAGCGGGCTGTCACTCTCGGTCGATCGGGAAGAAGACCGGGCAGTTATCGCCGATTGCCAGTACAAATTGGGGATGGATGCCGCGGCGGAAAGCACACTGGTGTCGTTGGTAACGCCGCCGCCGCGGGATCCCAGGATTTTCCGGCTGGTCGCCCAAACCTATCTGCGCAACGGCCGCCATGTTCAGGCAGTGGAAATGTACGAACAGGCCCGTAAACAGACCGGCGACCGGACGCTCTTCTCCCGCGAATTGGCCAATATCTATGAAAGCCGCCGGGAATATGCCGATGCAATTCGCGAGTATTTTGTCGATTTGCAGAACAATCCTCGTAATTTGAATTCAGTTCAACGCAAAATTGCGGCAATTGTCCAAATGGAGGGCGGCACCGATGAACTAACCGGGGCGTTACAATCGATTGTCCGGGATCATCCCGAAAATTTTCTGGCCCATCGGCTCTACGCCGAATCATTGTTGGAAAGCGGCGATCCGGAAGCGGCCTGGCCTGAATACCTGATTGCCGACCGTCTCGCAGAAAAGCCGGCCGTCAATTTGTTACATTATATCAAGCGATGTGTGGAAAACCGCTGGTATGCCCCAGCCCGCCGGGCCTGTTTGACCTTCTTCGAAAAATATCCGAACCACGCCTCGACGGTGGACGTGCGTTTGCAGTACGCCCGCTCGATGGTTGGGTTGGGACTGGTCGATTCGGCGGTGACGATCTTACACGAGGTGGCCGAATTATTCCCGCAACGTGACGGGAAGGCCGAAATCTACCGGACCATCGGCGACGTCTACTTTGAATCGATTCATGATCTGGATTCCGCCGAGACATACTACCGCAAGGCCCTGGATATCGGCCGGGACCGGCAGGTTGTTTTCGACTGTTCGATCAGACTGGGCGATTGCCGGGTGCGGCGCGGAGACTTACGGGGCGCCGATTCGGCCTATGCCGCCTCATCACGGGTCAGGTTGACCATCGACCAGCAGGAAACCGCGGCCTTTCGCCGTACGGAGTTGTTGTTTTTTGCCGAGGCATACGACTCGCTGATCCAGACACTCAAATCGCTGTTGACCACGTTCCCGCAGGGGTTCTATGCCAATGATGCAATTGCCCTTTCGTTGCTGGTCAAGGAAAATCGGGAACCGCTGGATTGGTCGCTGAAGAAATTTTCCACCGCTTCGCTGCTGGCCCGGCAGGGCCGGCTCGATTCGGCACGGACACTGTTATGGAAATTGGCTGAAGACTCTGCCAACGGGCTGGCCGACGATGCGCTCTATAAATTGGGACAAATCTATGATCGGTCGGAACAGCCGGACAGTGCGGCGCTGGCTTATGGCCTGTTGATCGCCAATTATCCGGATGGTTTTCTGATGCCGGCCGCCCTGACCGCGCAAGGTACAGTCTATGCCCGGGGAATGAATATGCCGGATTCGGCGCGAGCGGTATTCTACCGAGTGTTGACCGAACATGCCGACAGCCCGTACCTTGAAGAGGCCCGACGATTGATGAAGGAACTCGGCGAACAGTAATGCGCAGAATTTCCTAACCGACAGGAACCGACCTGGCGGGCGATTCCGCTTTTAATTCGGCGACCTGCTCGGTCAATTGCGCAACCTGGGTTTCAAGTTCATTGATCCGCCGGACCTGCCGCTCAACCATACGGGCCCGCATTTTGGTCGTCGTCCGAATGAGTAAACCCAGACTGGTCAACATGAACAGCACAGAGTTAACCTGACGGAAGATTTCGCCATAATTGAAGAGACTATCCAGGAATGCGGAAATCCCCAGAAAAAACAATATCGCACACCAGGTAAACATTGAGACACCCCTTGTTCCGATTTACGTTGTCCCGAAAAGATCGGGAAGCTATCTTTAATCGCTCATTTCGGTTATCGGTTGAGCGAGCGGCAGTCTTAATCGAGCATGGATGAGAATATGGAACGATTGAACGGCAGAAGAGACGATCAAATTCGGTTTATCGTGGGTTGGGCCATCGGGTTATTTACTTTTGTAGTTTATAATCTCACTCGCGCCCCGACCCTCTCATTTTGGGATTGTGGTGAATTTATCGCCTCCGCCTCGACGCTGGGTATCCCTCATCCGCCCGGAACACCGCTCTATGTATTGATCGGACGGGTCTTTACTATGTTTCCCACCTCGGTCGATATTGCCGCGCGGGTCAATCTGATTTCAACCTTGACCTCGGCGGCGGCGGCAATGGTCACGTTTTTTGTCCTTTTCCGGATCATTAAAGGGGCTTTGGGTGAAAATGGCAAAGACGATTGGAAGACCGCGGCCTGCTATGTCGGGGCAATCTGCGGCTCGCTGTTCATGGCTTTCTCCAACACGCACTGGAACAATGCGGTCGAGACCGAGGTCTACGGCCCGTCGATGTTCATCATTGTCGCGGTAATCTGGCTGGCTTTGCGCTGGATGGATACCCGCGAGACCCCGAAAGGAACTCGCTATCTAATCGGCATCGTCTATGTCGGGTTTGCCTCGATCGGGATCCATCTCACGGCATTTATGGTCATTCCACCGGTGATGCTGTTCGTGATGCTAATCGACAAAAATCTACGGAAAGACTGGCGGATTTGGGTCACCGGTGCGGTGCTGTTGACGATTGCCATCAGTTTTGACTGGTTTGCCCTGGCCTGGTTGGGCTGGACAGCCGTCGCGGCAATCATGGCGATTACCGCCACTCGGAAAAGGTCCTGGATCCTTATTTGTGTCTTGTTAATTGCGGCCGCCGCCGGATTCAGCAACCATTTATATATCCCGATTCGCTCGGCCCAGAATCCGGTGATTGATGAGAACAATCCCGAAACACTGAATAAGTTCCGCTATTATCTGGCCCGAAAGCAATATGGGTCGGAATCGATGATCATCCGCTCATTTAAACGACGGGGTCAATTTTTTGCCAACCAACTCGGCGACCATGCGCGGATGGGATTCTGGCGGTTTTTCAAAGGCCAGTATGGTTTTACCGGCTATGGCTTCCTGGCCTGTTTTGCCTTGGGGATATTTGGCTGTATCTGGTTGGCCTCGCGCCAGAAAATGTTGGCAATGTTGATGATTACCTTGCTGTTACTCGGTTCGATCGGGTTGGTCTGGTATATGAATTTTGCCGATGGCACACGGTTTGACCCTATTTCCGGTGATGCCTATATCGAAGTGCGCGACCGCGATTATTTTTTCACCCCCGGATTCATTTTCTTTGGGATGATGATGGGGATTGGGCTGGCCGGTTTGATCGAATCATTCTTCCGGTCGCGAAAGAAAAAAATCAGCGGCAAATGGGGCTGGCTGGGGCTGGTGTTTGTCCTGTTACCGATTTATCAACTGCAGGCGAATTATGTCTCCTGCGACCGTTCGGAAGATTTCATCCCCTGGGATTATGCTTACAATATTCTCAATTTCTGTGAGCAGGACGCGATCCTGTTCACCTCGGGAGACAACGACACCTTCCCTGTCTGGTGCCTACAGGAGACGTATGGGGTTCGCAAAGATGTTTCGGTGGTGAACCTGTCGCTGGGAAATACCGACTGGTATATCAAACAGATGCGGGACAATTACAATCTGCTGGATACCACGATCACCGACAAGATGATATTATGGACAGTACCCACCACTCTTTATGACCCGGCAGGCAACAAGCATGAACTGTTGCGCCCTGCAGAAAAATATCCGGATCCGATCACACACACCAATGAATACCTCTTTCCCCGGCCAAATCCGCAGACCGGGGGAACTCTGAGGGTCCAGGACCAGTTAATCGAATTGATCCTGCAGTATAACCGCTGGCGGCGGCCGGTATTTTTCTCCGGCAGCCTGGCGGGTAAATCGCGATTCGGACTGGAAAACCACGCGGTACAGGCAGGAATTCTCTATAAAGTTGTGCCTGAAGATGCGTCGGGAACATTCGACCCCGACCTCAACGCCACGTTGTTTGGCGACTCCTGTCAGTACCGGGGGGTCGACAATATTGAATTGTTCCGCAGCGAAAGCACAACCGGCAACATGATGATCTATCCGGAGAAGTTTCTGCAAATCGCCGAGGCCTATCGCCGACGTGGCGACACAACCAAATCGCTGGAATGGGCCGAGCGAGCTACGCAGCAATTCCCGCATTACTGGCGGGGTCCGCTGGTCTGGGCCGACTATTTGACCGCTCAGGGTGACAGCACGGCCGCAGATTCGGTCATCGCAAGCGCGGTAAAAATATATGAAAAGGTGCTGAAGGTCAATCCGGACAATCGGTATTACCACATGGGTTACGGTCTTTTGGCCGAACGCCAGGGACGCCTCGATGTGGCGCAGAAATATCTTGAGCAGGCATTTTATGCGAACCCCTCGGACCCGATCGCGTTTCAATCATTAATCATCTTTGCCCAACCACGAAGTTTGGACGATGTGATCATCCGCGCCTGCCGTAAATGGCTGGAATATTTCCCGAACGACGAGTTTGCCCGTCAGGTTGTGGCAATCAGCAGGGGAGGTTGATCAGGAAGCGGCACGATACCGCTTGACGAGGTGGCTACGCTGTCGTGATGCCAACGTTTTCTTTTTCATGCCGGGGATGAATCTCCGGATAGGCGTAAATCCGGGGCAGGTTCCGACCCAGCCGACAAAGGATTTCATATGGGATAGTGTTGCTTTTCTCCGCCAATTCCACGGCGGTGATTTGGTCATCGCCGTCAGCGCCGAGCAGCGTGACGAGGTCGCCGGTACCAACCTCTCCAATTGCGCTGACATCAACAATCGTCATATCCATTCCCACAACCCCGCAGATTGGCGCGCGACGGCCGTCGATGAGAACCTCCCCAACATTGGACAACGATTTCGGATAGCCCGCACCGTAACCGGCGGCGATAATGGCAACCTTCATGTCCTGGAGGGCCTGGTAAGTATTGCCATAATGGAGCCATTCGCCCGCTTTGACCCGGCGGGTAAACAGGACGCGGCAGTGACAGGACATGACCGTTTTGGTCTGTAGTCCAGCGGCGGACAGACGGCCATTGAAGCCGCCATACAAAAGCAGGCCGGGACGGATACAATCAAAAAACGCCTCCGGACAATGCAAGACTGAAAATGAGGACGCCGCATGACGCTGCGGGACAGGCAAACCCCGCGCGGCAATCTCAGCAAGTACAGAATTATACTGCCGAATTGGTTTATCAAAATCCGCCGGATTGGAATCAACCGGGCGAAAATGGGTGAAGATCCCGGCAATATTGATATCGGGCAAAGCCGCGATCCGGAGAATTTCCTCGATGGCGGTGGCAGGGTCGAAGCCCATGCGGTTCATGCCGGTATTTAACTCAAGATGGACGTGGACCGGCAAACCAAGCGCGAGTGCGGACAACCGTTGAGCCGTGGCAAAATCCGAAATCGAGGGCTGTAACCCGGCGGCGAGAACATCACCGAATTCATACGGGAGCGGCGGCTGCAACAAAATAATGGTTTCGCTGATTTTCGCCTCGCGCAACGCCAGGGCCTCGGCGACAGTCGCCACACCAAAGGATTCGACCCCCTCGGCCAACGCCGCACGGACGACTTCCAATGCTCCATGCCCATAAGCGTCGGACTTCACCACAAAGAGGATATCCCGTTTCGGGCCAATATATGATTGGACTGCGCGGATATTACACCGGAGGGCGCCAAGATCAATCTCTACCCAGAATTTTTCATTTGGACCGTTCACCGTTGTACTCCCGGACAATGCGGTAAATAGTAGCGCGGTGCCCCCCACGATACAAGCACAATGTACCGACAGATTATTATACTGTCAAATTACTTATTTGTTCACCTCGTTTCACCCAGATACCTGCCGGGTGCGGGCTGAATGGAGTTGCCTTGAAGGCCGGGATTGGGTATTTGTAATCGACCGGATCATATACCAAACGTGAAGACAACACGCGATCAAAAACAATGGATAAAAAAGAAATCGCTGAAGCGCTGGAAGAAATTGCTCTGTTTTTGGAATTGCGGGGTGAAAACGCATTCAAGGTACGTGCGCACAATACTGCCGCTCGGGCGTTAGTATCCGCTGAGGAAACCGTTGCCGACTTAATCGCGAGTGGCGGGTTGCGTAAAATCAACGGAATCGGCGACGGAACGGCGAAAAAGATCGAGGAGATGGCCGCCACCGGCCGCTCGAGTCTGCTGGACAAACTGCGGGCGGAATTCCCCGAGACGATTTTTGAACTCTTTCGGATCCCCGGACTGGGGCCGAAGAAGATCAAGGTATTGCACGACCAGTTGAAAATCAGCGATCTCGGTGAACTCGAATATGCCTGTAGGGAAAACCGGCTGGTGGAACTGGAAGGTTTTGGCCTGGCGACGCAAAACAAGATTTTATCCGGGATTAATTTTGTCCGACAGCAATCCGGCCGCCATCTGATCCACCAGGCGGAGGCCGCCGCCGCCGAATTGCTGGCCTTTCTCGAAAACCACCCAAAAATCGCCCGGGCGGCCGTCGCAGGGAGTATTCGTCGGCGACGGGAGACGGTCAAAGACATCGACCTGGTTGCGTCCTGTCCCCGGGCGGCGCGCCAGGCGGTGACCGAGGAGTTTTGCGAACTGCCGAATATCGCCGAAACGCTTGGCTCGGGCGAAACCAAGACGACTGTACGATTAACGACCGGGATTTCCGCCGACCTGCGTTTGGTCGCTGATGACCAGTTTCCCTCTACTCTGCTTCATTTTACCGGCTCGAAAGAACATAACATCGCCATGCGCCAACGGGCGATCAAGGCCGGGTTGAAATTGAGCGAATACGGCTTGTTCAAAGGTGACACGGTGCTGAAGACCAAAGATGAAGCAGCGATTTTCGCGAAGCTGGACCTGCCGTTTATCGAGCCGGAATTGCGTGAAGATCGGGGTGAAATCGAGGCCGCCGAGAAGGGGTCACTGCCGCAGTTAATCACCCTGGGGGATTTGCGCGGAATCCTGCACGTGCACAGCGTGTATTCCGATGGAACCAATACCCTTGCCGAATTGACCGAGTGGTGCCGTGAGCACAAATATGAATATTTAGGAATCTGCGATCATTCGGTTTCTGCATCGTATGCCGGTGGTTTGAAAATTGAGGACATCGACAAACAACACGAAGAAATAGACAGATTAAACGAACAGTTTGACGATTTTACTATTTTCAAGGGAATCGAATCGGACATTCTCTGGGATGGGGAACTCGACTATCCGGACACGATATTGGAGAAATTCGATTTTGTGGTGGCCTCGGTGCACTCCCGGCTGAGCATGACCGAGGAGGAAGCCACGCGCCGGATAACCGCGGCAATCACGAATCCACATACGACGATCCTCGGTCATCCGACCGGACGACTGTTGCTGGCCCGCGAGGGGTATCCACTCGACATGAAGGCGGTTCTTGACGCTGCCGCCGAGTCAGGAACCACAATCGAATTGAATGCCTCACCGCATCGGCTGGACCTTGACTGGCGGCATTTACGAGCGGCGCAGGAGCGCGGGATCAGGATTGCGATCAATCCCGATGCCCATTCCCTGCGGGGGCTGGATGATCTCCGCTTCGGGATCGGGGCGGCACGCAAGGGCTGGCTGCGTGCTGAGGATGTCATCAATACACTATCCCAAGAGCAGTTTGCCGAGCATCTGAAAAGTCGGCGATAAGTTGACGATGAATCGGGATAATATTGCAGGGAGCCCTCGTCTCCTAATTCGGTCTGTGTGTATAAGTCCTTGATGAACTTGGTCTATGACCCGATATCTACAATAACGAGAAGATATCTGGAAGCATCTTGACATCGCGCCAGCGCGGGTTATCTTAACCCGTTATAAATGAAGGGGTTTTCGATGGGTGTTCCGTTTCTTGATCTGAAAGCGCAATATCGGTCAATCAAGCCCGAAATAGATGAGGCCATCGCTTCGGTGGTGGGTGACTGCGCCTTCGCCCTGGGAAAATATGTGCTCGCTTTTGAACAGGACTTTGCGGCCTACTGTGAGACTAAGCATTGTATCGCGGTCAACTCCGGTACCTCTGCCCTCCATCTGGCGATGCTGGCCCTCGGAATCGCCCCCGGCGATGAGGTAATCACGGCGGCAAATACATTTATCGCCACCTGCGAGCCGATCTCCTATCAAGGCGCGACGCCGGTCTTTGTAGATCTGAACGAGGCGACCGATACACTCGATCCGGCAAAACTCAAAGCGGCGATCACGCCAAAGACCAAGTTGATTGTTCCGGTACACCTGTACGGCCGTCCGGCAGAAATGGACAAAATCAACTCTATCGCCGCTGAAGCCGGGATACCGGTTCTCGAGGATGCGGCGCAGGCGCATGGGGCCAGGTACAAAGGCAGGAAGACGGGGTCATTGGGAAAACTTGGTTGTTTCAGTTTCTACCCCGGGAAAAATCTGGGAGCATATGGCGAGGGTGGCGCGGTCGTAACCGATTCGGACGACCTGGCGGCAAGAATGCGCCGTCTGCGCGATCATGGATCGGACAAAAAATATTACCATCGTGAAGTCGGATATAATTACCGCATGGAAGGTATCCAGGGTGCGGTACTCGCGGTCAAATTGCGGCATCTCGACGACTGGAATGCCGCGCGACGCGCTCATGCCCGACGATATCGGGATTTGCTGGCCGATCTGCCGGTAAAATTGCCGCCGGAAGAAGACGATTGCCAATCGGTGTATCATTTGTTTGTTATCGGTACAGAGAAACGCGACGAACTGCTGAAGCATCTGGGTGAACAAGGCATCGGCGCTTTGATTCACTATCCGGTGCCCGTGCATCGTCAGCAAGCGTATGCCGATCTTGGTTTGGGAGAGGGGTCATATCCGCTGACCGAAAAATGGGCCGACCGGATTCTTTCACTGCCGATGTATGCAGAATTAAGCGACGCGCAAATCGATGAAGTCTGTGAGTGTATCCGGGGATTTTTCAACTAAATAACGGGGAACCGCCGGGTGGCCAAAAAGAAAAAACAGACCACAGTAAAGCCGCAGGGTGCGACAAAGCCCGTAAAGAAAAAAAAAGGGTCGCTGAAAGACTTGCAACTACCGGGCTGGGTTGGAATAATCGCGGCTGTTCTCATCTTTGCAGTGATTATATTTCTGCGGATTAACCATCTTTCCGCCGATCCGCCAACAGACATTTTCTGGAGTCAGGATGTCTGGACCGATCCCCCGCAATACACTTCGTATGCCCGCAATGCTGAAATTTTCGACGACTGGAATCCGCTCGACGACCCGCGACTGGTCATGTTCATGAAAAACTCGACCGGAGTGGTTGCCCGGGTGGTTTTTGCGGTTTTTGGTGTCGGCTACTGGCAAAGCAACCTGGTGGGAGTCATCTTCTCGTTCGGGGCGATTTTTTTCTTTTCACTGGCCATCGGTCGCTGGAAAGGCCGGTTGGCCGGGCTGTTGACTGCCTTTTTTCTGGGGACGAACTACATCTTCCTTTCCTATGGCCGACTGCCGTTTTTGGAAAACCCGATGAATTTCTGGCTGGCGCTGGGTGTATATCTGCTGACGCGCGGAATACCGCGAGACGGCCCGGTCACAAAGGGACTGAAAGGGCGAGACGGCTGGTTGCTGGCCACGGGAATCTCGGTCGGTGTGGCGGCGTTTTTCGGCAAGATGATTGCATTACACGCCTTGCCGGTATTCCTGGTAGTGGCGACTTTGGCGGCCTGGCAACGGGACGATACCAAAGTGAGGAAAGCATGGCTGAAACCGGGAGGATACGTCCTGGCCGGTTTTGCCGCTGTCGCGATTTTTTGGCTGTTGTATGCCTATCTTCCCGCCGGGGCCGAAGTGCGGCGGTATCTTTCGGAACAATCGACCGGGTTGTATGGGTCTCCGGAGGGGTTGACGTCGGTTTCGGGGTTCTTTAACCGGGTCTTCTCTTTTGGGTCGGATACTGCGCTTTTCCCCCGGCTCCCGCTGCTGGCAGTGTTCGGTTTTATCGGCGCGGCGGTCGCCTTTTTACCCCTGGCTCGCATCGGGAAGTTCAGCGAGAAATTGAAACGAATCAGGCCGGACTACCTGCTGGTCGGACTGTGGTTTTGGATCGCCTATCTGGCGTTGATGCCCTGGAATTACCGTCCCCTGCGTTATGAAACGGTGCTTTTGTTACCCCTGGCCGGTGCGGCGGCCCTGATCCTGACCGACCTGGTGCGGCGTGGGCGGTCGTCGAGCGATCATGAAGGAAAATACTCGACACTCTGGTCGCTGATCCTCGGCGTGGTCCTGTTTGCGATCCCGGTCTACCAATTGCTGGCGGGATTGGGACTTTCGGCGCGACAGGGATCGGCGAATAGTATCGCGGCAATTGTGGGAATTGGGGCGGGACTGGCCGGTGGGTTCCTCTTCCCCGGTATCTGGCGCAACATTTCCAGTTGGTGGCGGAAGATAAACCGTTCAACCCGCCTGGCCGAAGTACTGGTCATTCTGGTCGTGATCGGGGCCGGGATATTCCAGAGCCGGATGATCGTCGGCTGGTGGGATCACACGCGACACTCGATTGTTGAAGCGTCTGAAGACCTGGGGGAAATCCTCGGGCCGGGTGCGGTGTTGGTCGGCTCCTACGCCACCGGCCTGTGTCTGGCAAACGAGTTAAAAAATATTGTGTATATGTTTGGCGTCGCCAATGTCGACCATACGCTGTTTTACAAATATCCGATTACCCATCTGGCGGTCGTCGACGACAACAAAAAGGGACGAGCATTCACCGACTATCCGGACGTTGCCGGGCGCAGCCGCCGGGTGACGTCATACAACATCGGCAACCGGCCGGTCGGCATCTTCCGCATCACGGAGAACACGCCAAATTCGACAGCCAAAAAGTACGAGCCGACCGATTATGAAAAGGCGATGCGCAGCCTGGATTTTGGCGATGAAGACTCAATGAAAACCTATATCGCACGCTTCGCCGCGAAATATCCGGACAACTATAACGTGGCGCGGTTGCGTGGGTTGTATTATATGCGCGATTCAACCTTCGACTCGGCAAGTTTGTACTTTGAAAAAGCAATCGAGCAGTACCCGTCGGATTACACGACCCTGCGTCGGCTGATCCATTGTGAGATGACTTTATACGAACAAAACAAGGACGGACTGTATCTGCGAAAAGCACAAGAGCACGCCGGCGAATTGTTGCGGCTGGTGCCCAACGATCCGACCATTCGGGCGCAACTGGCGCCAATAATCGGACGATGAATACGATTGAGCGAAAAGCAGTTCCCCACGGCGGCCGGGTCGATGTTTCGGTGGTGGTCCCGGCCTATTGTGAAGAGGGTAACCTGGAATTGCTGGCCGAGAAATTCGACGAAATGTTCGCCTCGGCCGATTTCACCGGCGAAGTGATCTTAGTCGACGACGGCTCCACGGACGCCACCCACGATATCGCCTGCAAACTTGCCGAACGGTTTGATTTCTGGCGCGTGATGCACCATCGCGGTAACCGGGGATTGACGGCGGCATTGGAAACCGGGTTTTCCATCGCCCGGGGTGACATTTATGTCTTCTACCCCGCTGATTTGCAGTACCTGCCCGAGGACATCCCGAAGATGATCGCCAAGTTCGACCAGGGGTATGACGTGGTTACCGGCTGGAAACAGGGATCGTACGGGATCAAGCGGATGGTCTCGTTTGTGTATAATACTCTTTCGCGGATTCTGTTCCCGGTCGGCGTTCATGATTTGAATTCGGTCAAAGCATTCCGGCGGGAAATCGTCGAGGGGCTGACTTTCCGTCGCGATTGGCATCGCTATCTGGTGGTGATGGCGGCCGAGGCCGGATATAAAATCGGCGAAGTAAAAGTAAAGCTGTATTCGCGACATTCGGGTGAATCAAAATTTTCCGGTATTTCGCGAATTCCGATTGGATTGTTCGATCTGCTGGCGGTAAAGTTCCAATTGTCGTTCATGAAAAAACCACTGTTGTTTTTCGGCTCGCTGGGCATGATTATGCTCGCCCTGGCCTTTACCGTCGGGTTGGTGGCGGTATATCTTCGCTTTGTGCTCGACCAGGGATACCGGCCATTGTTGACCCTGGTCATGCTGTTGGCATTATCCGGAACGCTCTTTTTTGCTATGGGTTTTTTGGGCGAGTTGCTGACCAGTCTGCGCGAGGATATTGCCATTCTCGCTCACCGCCTTGAGCCGGAGAATGAACCGAGCGCCGATGACGATACGTCCTCGGAGAGAGGCCAGCCCCGGTCCTGATGGCTGCCGATTCCCTCAAGAGCGTCCCCCCCGTCCCCCCGGCCGAGCGGCCTGATTCGGCGGCCGACGTCTTGTTTATCACCCATAATTTCCCCCGCAATGAGACCGATTTTGCCGGAAGATTTATCTGGCGTCTCGCGCGCGAGTTGGCCGGGTACGGTGTCGGGGTCAGTGTGTTGGCGCCGCACCATCCGGGGGCCAGGGAACTGGAAGTCCTCGACGGAATCAAAGTCCATCGGTTTCGCTATGGAAACGATGCGCAGGAGGTCGTCGCGTATCGGGGCGACCTGGATCGCTGGTCCGGCTCGTCCCCGGTAAGTGCGCGGGCAACCTGGAATTTCATGCAAACATTCAAGCGGGCCGCCGCCGCAGAGATTGCCGCGGTGGCGCCCCGGGTCGTCCACGCACATTGGTGGATGCCCGCCGGCTGGGCGGCGCGCAAGGCGGTTCGGCAAGCCGGTACAAAATTCATTTTGACCTCTCACGGAACGGATATTCGCCTGCTGAACCGGCAATGGGTCGCGCGGTTCCTGGCCGGACGGGTTTATCGCCAGGCCCATGAAATCACGACGGTCTCGACCTGGCTGAAAGAGCAGTTGTGCGATCGGTTGAATATTCCGCCGCAAAAAGTCGGGGTCATCCCCATGCCCGTTGATCGGGGGCCGTTTACGCCGGGTGAGGAGCCACAAAACAATATCCCGATCGTATTGTCGGTTGCCCGTTTTACGGAGCAAAAACGACTGTTTGATCTGATGGACGCCGCGGAAATCCTGAAAAAACGGGGTCGACCGGTGAGATACCGTTTTGTCGGCGAGGGGCCGCTTAAAAAAGAGATCCACGACCGGAAATTTGTTAAAGGGCTGGCCGATGAGATCACCCTGGTTGAAACGATGCCGGCTAAAGACCTCGCCGAAGAATACCGCAAGGCGGACATTGTCATCCTCTGTTCGGAGAATGAGGGCTTCGGCATGACGATCCTGGAAGCACAACTCTGCGGGCGGGCGGTAATCGGCACACGGTCGGGGGGGATACCCGATATTATCGAGGACGGCCGCACCGGCCTGTTGGTCGAACCGGGTCAACCGCAGGCAATCGCCGACGCTCTCGAATACCTGATAGTCGACTTTGATGAGCGCGCACGTCTGGCCCACGCAGGCCGGGAGTCGGCGAACCTGCAATTCGATCCGTCCAATATCGCCCGGGAATTCATCAAGCTCTATGGGATCTAACCGGCGATGGCCGTTGACACTTCAAGGTCGGCCAAGTGAGAGCAAAATCATGAATGCTGCCGGTAAAGCTCAACAATAACCGCCATTGACGAAGAAGATAACCAGCGTCATTTTATTTTTTCTGGTGACGTTTATGGACAACCGGCCGGGAATATCGGATTGAATCGGGCGGGCGGTGGTGTTACATTAAACAGACAGCCGGAGAAAACCGCTGGGAACAGAGGGGATCTGTAAAACGATGAAAGCGTTGGTTTGCATTCCAACTTACAACGAAATTGAGAACCTGCCGAAGATCATTCCGGAGATTCTGGCCCGGGACGAATGCTTTTCGATTTTGGTCATTGATGATAACTCTCCTGACGGGACTGGAAAGTGGGCCGCGGAAGAATCCGCACGCAATGACCGGGTACATGTGCTCCATCGGGAGAAAAAAGCCGGGTTGGGTCAGGCGTACCTTGCCGGGTTCGGCTGGGCGTTGGAGCGCGACTACGACCTGATTTTCGAGATGGATGCCGACTTTTCGCATAACCCTGATTTTCTCCCTGAGTTTTTGCGCACCGCCAAGGAGGCCGATCTCGTCATCGGCTCCCGCTATATTAAAGGGGTTAATGTGATTAATTGGCCGATGGGACGGCTGCTGCTTTCTTACTGCGCCAATGTATACACACGGCTCATCACCGGCCTGCCTTTGCGGGATGCTACGGGGGGGTTCAAGTGCTACCACCGCCAAGTCCTGGAGGCGATTGATCTTGACGCGGTCCGCTCCAATGGGTATTCCTTCCAGATTGAGATGAGTTTTCGTGCCTGGCGAAAAGGATATTCAATCAAGGAAATCCCGATTGTTTTTGTCGACCGTGAACGCGGCACCTCCAAAATGTCCGGGACAATTGTTCGCGAGGCGATCTGGATGGTCTGGCGGCTGCGTCTGATGCGGATGTTTGGTCGGTTGTAACCAGTTTTCGGATGATTGATTCTTCCCAAAATGACGGCCGGCCACGCTTTTCCATTGTCGCTGTCACCTACAATTGCCTGAATTATCTACAGGGCTTGATCGCCTCGATTCAAGTCTATCCGCCGCAGGGCGGGTTTGAGATTATTGTGGTCGACAACGCCTCAAGCGACCAGACTGCTCAGTGGTGTTTGGATGCTCCGCTCGATATTCGTCTGATTATCAATCAGGAAAACCGCGGCTTTGCCGCCGCGGCGAATGCCGGGGCTAAGCATGCGCGGGGAGAGTATATTCTTTTTTGCAACCCGGATGTGCGGTGGACCTCGCCGGTTGCCGATCTGCTGGCCGCCGCAATCGAGGCGTTTCCGGGTTGCGGTGCAGCCGCGGGTCGGATGCTCTTCCCCGATGGCAGTTTTCAGCCGACTTGTCGGCGTTTTCCGACATTTGCCAATATCTGGTTTTCGCGGGGATCGCTGTTGTCACGTTTTGTCCAGCCGCGAAGCGAGGGATTGGAATATACCCTTCCCGATTATGAGTATCCGACCTGGGTCGATGCCGCGGCCGCAACGTGTTTGTTGCTGCGCAGGGATGTTTTCGTTGAGCTTGAGGGATTTGATGAGCGATTTTTTATGTATGTCGAGGATACCGATTTGTGCCGCCGGTTGTGGGAAGCTGACCTCCAGACCTGGTTTATTCCAGCGGCGACAGCGATCCACTATTGGGGCGGGTCATCCACCGACCAAAGTGCGGTCTCGCGTTACCACTTGGCATCAATCCGTGAATACTTTCGTAAACACTATCCGCGCGCATGGTTGCGCAACCGGCTGCTGAGCTTGTTGTTATATCTGCGGGAAAGAACCATACCAAAAAAGAGGGCCGGCGCATGAGCGTGGGGATGATCGGCATGGTTGTCGCCACTTGTGCATTGTTGCTGACAGTTGGCCTGATCCGGGGATTAATTGGATTGAGCCGACGGTACGACTGGCTGGACAAACCCGACGAGCGAAAGCGCCACCATCAGCCAACATCCCCGCTGGGCGGGGTGGCGATATTCCTGGCATTCTGGAGTGCGATTGCCGCCATTTTCCTGTTTGAGCCGGAGCGGCTCGCCCTTTTTTCGGCCGATGTCACGGTAATCTTCATCGGTTCGATCGTAATATTTTTTCTGGGACTGTATGATGATTTCCGTCCGATGGGAGCGGTGGGAAAGCTGGTCGTGCAGTCGGGGGTCGGCACATTTTTATGGTTTTCCGGTTTGGGCATCAGCCGGTTGTGGATCCCGACAGTCGGCGGAATTGACATTGGTGTTTTTTCTCTCCCGATCACCCTCATTTGGTTTATCCTGTTGGTAAACGCGGTTAATATCATCGACGGGATGGATGGCCTTGCCGGTGGTGTTTCGCTGATTGGTCTGGCTTCGGTCATTGTCATCGGTGTCCGCTCAAATGTTCCGGACGCGGTGTTGCTGGCGGTCATTCTGGCCGGTGCACTGGGCGGGTTTTTGCTGTATAACCGCCCACCCGCCCGCATTTTCCTCGGTGACAACGGCTCTCTATTCCTGGGGTATATCTTTGCGGTCATTGCTCTTTGGGTCCCGATCAAACGATTTACGGTTGTGGCCGTCTATGTTCCGATCCTGGCGGCACTGGTACCGTTGGCCGAAGCCGCGTGGTCGATTATTCGGCGGGTATCCAGGGGACGTCCGCCGACAGCCGCTGATCGGGGACATCTCCATTTCCGGTTGATGAACCACGGTTTTTCCGAAAGCGGGGTGCGGGGACTGTTTTATGGCCTGTCGGCGGCGGGATTCGGCTTTTCGCTGGCCGTGGCTTACGGTAACCGTCGATTCTGGATGATCGTATTTGCGTTTTTTGTATTGTCGCTGGTCGGCGGGTTATTTATTTTGTTTCGTACGACACGTGTCAAGTGATCGTATAAGGGGATGTTATGGCCACGGGAATATACCTTGATTTTGAGAAGCCGGTCATCGAGCTGGAAAAGCGAATCGATGAGATGCGGGAGTTCGCTTCGGATGAAAACCTCGAACTCACCAGGGAAATCCGTCTCCTCGAACATAAGCTCAAAAAACTCCGCCAAGACACATTCTCGCAACTGACCCGCTGGCAACGTATTCAACTGGCCCGCCACCCTATGCGGCCCTGTGCCGATGAGTATATCGAATTGATTATCGACGATTATATCGCCTTACATGGCGACCGAGGGTTTGCCGATGATAAAGCCATGATTGGCGGATTGGGGCGGATCGACGATAAGCCGGTGCTGATTCTCGGCCAGCAGAAGGGCCGGACAACCAAGCAGAAACTGTTGCATAATTTCGGTATGTGCCACCCTGAGGGCTATCGGAAGGCAATGAGACTGATGAACCTGGCCGACCGTTTCGGCCGACCGGTAGTGATTTTGATTGATACACCGGGCGCTTTCCCCGGGATCGAGGCGGAGGAGCGGGGCCAGGCCGAAGCGATTGCCCAGAATATTCGGGATATGGCCGCGCTGAGCGTGCCGGTTGTCTGTTTGATTATCGGCGAGGGGGCTTCCGGCGGCGCGCTGGGAGTCGGTATCGGTGACCGGGTGTTGATGTTGGAAAACTCCTGGTATTCGGTAATCTCGCCGGAAGGGTGTGCGGCAATTCTTTGGAAGGACCATCCGACGCCGGTCCAGAAGGCGCCCGAGGCAGCCGAGGCCTTACGTCCAACCGCGCAGGATTTGAAGGAATTCGGCATTATTGATGAGATCCTTCCCGAGCCGCTGGGAGGGGCGCATCGGAATCCGGAAGAGCAGGCAAAAACGATCAAGAGGGCACTGCTCACTCACCTCGGTGAACTATCCGCCCTGCCGCCGGCGGAACTTCAACAGCGTCGACATCGGAAATATCGGGAGATCGGGCATTTTGCCGAATAAGAAACACGCCGGGAATTATACGACTCCATATTTTTGACAGGTGACAGTTGACGCTCATCTTGAAGGAAGAGCCATGCTTGACAAGAAATTGTTGGAAATCCTGGTCTGTCCTGCCTGCAAAGGACAGTTGCAATATGAGCAGGAAAATGCGAGATTGGTTTGTGAAAAATGCCGCCTGCGATATGCAATCGAAGATGAGATCCCGATCATGCTTGTCGAGGAGGCCGAAAAATATTAAGCGCCCGCATTGAATAATGCGGCCGCGGCGGAGGAGTAATGAAACTGTCGAAGTTTTGTGAAGAAGATTTGGTTTCTTTTAATCTGGCTGCCACCACCAAAAATGAAGTGCTCGAAGAGTTGGTTGATCTTGCTGCCCGGTCAAACATGGTTCGGGATCGCGACGAGGTTCTCAAAGCGGTCCGCGAACGCGAAAAACTGGTCACCACCGGCGTCGGCTACGGCGTGGCTTTCCCGCATGCGAAGACCCGCGCCCTTAAAGGTATCGTCATCGCCTTTGCCCGATCGGAACAAGGAATTGAGTTCCAGGCAATGGACAAAAAACCGGTGACGTTGTTTTTCCTGATTGCCGCGCCCGAAGATGCGATTGGGGCGCACTTAAATGTCATGGCGCGGCTGTCCTTTCTGATGAAGAGCGAAACAAACAGGGAAAAGCTGACGGCGGCCCGTACTCCGGATGAGGTATTTATGGTCCTGGACTCGGTTGATTAACCGGTCCACCGCCGGCTCAGGGTAATGAGCTTCCCACGAATTCGTCCTTTCACTTCCGGCCCTTCAACCACTTTCCTGTGGTTGTTTGTGGTGGCATTGTTGCTGACCGTCTCGGGCACAACAAAAAAACATGCTGTCTCCTCTCTGGTGGTCCGCACCGCCTACGCGCCATTCTACACATTGAATGACGCGATCGGCAAACTGGCCACTGTTTACCGCGAGAATAACGAGCTGTTGGCCCGGGTAGTTAAATTGAGCGCCGAGAATGCACGGTTTGCCGAAGCGGCCCGCGAAAACAGACGATTGCGGGCATTGCTGGGGTTTAGAAACCGCAGTCAATTCAGAGTTATTCCTGCTGAAGTAGTCGGTTCGCCGTCTGTCCCGGTTCGGGGAACCATCTGGATCTCGGCCGGTCCGGGCGAAATGGCGCAAGTCGGCGCTCCGGTTGTTACACCGGCCGGGCTGGTCGGCAATGTCGCGGAAATTTCGGGCGGACTCGCGGTCGTCCGCTCACTTTGGAACCGTGAATGCCGCGTGGCGGGATTAGACAGCCGCAGCCGCGCCGCCGGAATCGTCCAGTGGGCCGCCGGCCCCTATTTGCGGTTTAACTATGTGCCGATTGACGGCGACGTTGCTATTGGCGACACGATTATTTCCTCCGGCTGGGGCGAGCGATATCCGGAGGGTTTGCCGGTGGGTGAAGTTCGCGAAGTGGAAGTTGATTCAACGGAATTTTTCCTGACAATTTCCGTCGATCCGTTTGTCCGTTTCGAAGCGTTAGAGGAAGTATTTGTAATCGATGCGCCCGCAGATTCAACTACCACGGAGGCCGGACAATGATCACCAGGATCATCCGCTGGGCCGCCGTTGTCTTTTCGGTCGTGGCCTTTCAGGGATTGCTGGCCGAACATTTGACTCCGGGCGGGGTGGGACTTCGCTGGAGTCTGCTGGTAATCATGCTGGCCGGGCTGACCGGCGGCCCCACGCGCGGAATTATCGCCGGAGGCCTGGTCGGATTTGTTACCGACTGTTTGACGCCGTCGTTTTTGGGGTGGGGGATGATGGTCAAGCTTCTGATCGGCGCGGGTGTGGGGATGTCACGCGAACGCCTGTTCCTGGAACGAGGATTATCCCGCTGGCTGGTCCTGGCCTCGGCGGTATTGTTGCACGACCTGATATATTTATTACCGGTGACCGGATTCGATATCGGCCTCTATTTTAGAACTTTATGGCCGGATTCATTGATCTCGGCTACGATAACCTCGGTAGTCGGTGTCGTCATGTTGTTGGCCTGGCGTTCATTCCGCAGACCGCTGGTCACCCCCGAATCCGGTAAGACGTCGCGGCCAGCGGCGAACTGACCAGAGAAGAGGCAAGGCGATGCCGGAACGAGTCAGACCACAGACCCGCCGAGTCGTACTCCGCGTTCTAATCCTCGCACTCGTCTTGCTCCTCGGCGGCCGTCTGGTCTATCTGCAAATATTTCGTGGAGATTATTACCTCACAGTCTCGGAAGAAAACCGCATGCGGGTTAGTCCCGAAAGCGCGCTGCGCGGGCCGATTGTCGATCGCCAGGGTGTCGAGATTGCCGGTAACCGGCCCTCGTTTTTGATCTCGGTTGTCCCCCGGGAAATCCGCCGTCACACCGAAGTACTCGACCGTCTGGCCCGGCAATTGGGCACCGAGAAAGAGGAATTCCAGCGAAAAGTAAGCGCCGGTCGGTCGATGCCGTATTGGCCGGTGGCCTTGCGCCGTGACGCGGACTTCAAATCGATTTGTTATTTTGAAGAACATATCGAGAACTACCCCGGAGTTATTTTCCAGATTGCCGCCGCCCGACGATATATCGAAAAACCCTGGACCGGGAATTTTCTCGGTTACACGCGCGAACTGACGGCCCGGGACATTGCGCGGCGCAAGTCACGAGGTTTGCGGCCCGGCGGGTATACCGGCGCGGCGGGACTGGAAAAAGAATATGACGATCACCTGCGCGGCACCGACGGGTATCGCTATCTCGAAGTTTCGGCATTGGGGCGGGTGATCGGTCCGATGCCCGGCGTGCCCGACGAACCGCCTCAGCCGGGATCGGTGATTATGCTGACTGTCGATGTCGAGTTGCAAGACCTGGCTGATTCGTTGTTGGCCGAGTATGGCTCGGGCGTGGTAGTCGCCATCGAGCCGTCCACCGGCGAAATCCTCTGCTTTAACAATCATCCGGGGTTTTCGGCCAATCTTTTCTCCGGTGTCGTTCCGGAGGACGATTGGAATTCCCTGCTCGCCGATCCAGCGCGACCGCTGATGAATCGAGCCACCAAGGGCCTCTATCCACCCGGATCGGTTGCGAAATTATGGGTAATCGGCGCCGGGTTGGAAGAGGGGATTATTGATCCGGGAACAACATTCAAACCCTGTTACGGCGGTCTGCAGATCGGCAATCGGTATTTCCGCTGCCATAAAGCGTCCGGGCACGGCAGTCTGTCCGCCGTGGACGCAATCGCCCAGTCGTGTGATACATATTTTTATCAACTCGGGCTTAAGATGGGTATCGACACCTGGGCGAAATATACCTCTGCCTGCGGGTTCGGTGTCGAAACCGGTGTTGACTTGCCCGACGAAGACCCCGGCCTGGTGCCCGATGTCGATTACTATAATCGCCGGTACGGCAAACGGGGGTGGACAAAGACACTGGCAGCGAATCTGGCGATTGGCCAGGGTGAATTGTTAACCACCCCGCTGCAAATCGCCCAGTTTATTGCCGGATTGGCCAATCGGGGCCGGGTGATGCGGCCGCATTTTCTGCGCGGATATCGGATACCCCGACGGGAGTGGGAATTGCCCGCGCCGGAGGTATCCTTTGCGTTACCGTTTTCGCAACAGACGATTGATGTGATTATCGACGGGGCAACGGCGGTAATTGCCGACAAGCATGGGACCGCCCATTGGCTGGCCGACAAACGCTATACGATGGCCGGTAAAACGGGGACCGCCCAGAATCCGCACGGCAATGAACACGCCTGGTTCGCCGCTTTTGCGCCGGTAGAAAACCCCAAAATAGCGGTGGCGGTAATTGTTGAGAACGCCGGCCACGGTTCGACAGTCGCCGCGCCGATTGCGAACAAGATTATCGAAGCATATCTGCAGAAATATTATCCCGAGATTATGTCCCCGTCGGAAGAACTACCCACTCCAGATACCACCTTGACAAGGCCAATAGTTTCCTTTGACGAATCGGCGATGCCCGGATCGCTCAAAAATCGTTAAACCGATCTTACCGGCGCGCAGAACGACGAGACGAACTGCCCGACGAACCCGTTGCCGATTTGGTCCGACTCCCGGATGATCCCGACGATGAACTTCGCGAGTAACGGCCTGATCGGCTGACCGACGATCCCGACGACGAACTCCGCGAGTAACCGCCTGCTCGGCCGGTCGAGGCGCGTGCCGCTGCCGTGGTCCGTCGATAGCTCGAGTGATTGGTTACGCGCGAAGAACGCGACGATGAGTGCGGCGAACGACGATATGACGAATCACCGTGTGAGGCGCGCCGCGAACTCGGACGAGTGATCGAATTGCTGCGGGACCGGGAACGTCGGGTTTTCTTCACGGCCTTCCCGGATTTTTTGGTCGTTCCGGGAGATACGGAATCGTCGGATTGTGTTTTGACTCTTGTCGTCCCGGGGTTCTTGCCGGCCGAAGTCTTGTTTGTTTTAACAACGCGTTTCTTTCCGCTGGTCGAAATACCGCTCTTGTGGGTTGTCCCGGCAGAGGTTCCCGACGTGGATCGATTACGGACAGTACTTGATTTCCCACTCTTTCCGGACGTGGTCACGCGATAGTCGGCTTTTGATTTCCGAGAAGTCGTGGTTTTCCCGTAGGCGGTGGCGCGTTTGGTCACCCGATCACGCGAGGCATACGATTTTTGGACCACCGCACGCGCCGCATTCGTACGATAGGCCCGCTGGTCTTTGCTTACCCTATTCACGGCAGCATATCGACCACGAGTCTTGCTCGCTTTCAGATGGGCATTTTTATATCGGTAGGATTGACCGGAGTTTCCATAATAGCCGCCGTCATAGTACCCCGGCCAATACCCCCATTGATAGTACGAGTAATAACCGTAGGGCCGCGACCAGTAATAATCCCAGGGATCGTACCAATAGGAATAAAAGGGCGAACCCCAGCCATAACCAATGTCCCACCATGGTGAATACCAGTCGTCCCCCCAAAAGGTGTTGATGCCCCAACCCCAGTTCCAACCTCGCCCCCAACCATAGGGACGGCCCCAGCCGGCATAGACAGTCACTGTCGAATGGGGATTATTATATCCGTAGTCGTAATCGTAGTCGTAATCATATTCATAGTTATAATCATCGTTATGCTCATCACCCTCGACCTCGGTATTGGCAACATATTCGCGGGCCTCATCGGTGCCATAGAGGCGGGCCAGTTCCTCGGTCAACTCGGAGAGGCACTCGGCCTCATCAAGTTTATCGATGTCGTCAACCTCAAGCGGTTGGTCAACGCCCAGTGTCCGGGTAAACTCCAGGATATCTTCGGTTCCGTACCCCGCGCGACAGAGGTCAACAATTTCCTCAACGGTCAAGGCCGAAACAGCCGGCACAGTTATAATGACCAAGGCAACCGCCAACATAATTGATCGGATTGAACGCATCCGCATGACATTGCTCCCATCTCAATCCCGTTCCTGTCCATCGTATTATACGTTATATTGACATAATCGGGCGAAAAAAAACAGTATCAAAACAGCTGGTACGGACACCCGAAGTCGATCAACCTGTACTTCAATATGCGGCCAGTTGCATTTAACCGGTGAGGATAACCGGCAACCCGTATCCGGACATTTGGTTAATTATGTTGACACGGTCGGCCTGCGGCATAAGTTTTCCTTCTGCAAGCGGGCGAAGGAGATACCGGTATGCGGCAGGTATGGGCCAAAATTCGCGATTATGATCCGGTGTTGATCGGCAGTGCTCTTGCCCTGTCGATTATCGGGATTATCCTGATCTATAGCTCTCAACACAATTCAACGGGCGAATATTTCCGTAACCTCTATTTGCGCCAGATAATTTGGCTGGGTGTCGCGCTGGTTGCCTTTATTTTTGCGGTATTGATCCCGTTGCGGATGCATGAGGTGTTTGCCTATGTCTATCTGGTGGGGATCTGGGCCATTTTGATTCTCCTGATTATTGTCGGGCGAAAAGCCGGTGCGGCGCGTTGGGTCTCACTGGGACCGGCCTATATCCAACCGTCGGAACTGGCCAAGTTGGCGGTTATCTTCGCCTTGTCACGTTATCTGGCCTACCTGAAACGACCGGTGCTCTCGCCGCGCGCAATCTCCGGAATTATGATTCTGGTGTTGGTTACTTCGGGATTGGTCCTTAAACAGCCGGACTTAGGAACATCGCTGGTGTTTTGGGCGGTTGTCGTGACGATGCTGTTTTGGGCGGGGGCCTCTCCCCTCGTTCTGTTTTTGACTCTGTCGCCGTTGTTAAGTTTGGTGTTCGCCTTTCACTGGATCAGCTGGATCATTTTCTTCCTTTTGGTGTTAGTGGCACTCAACCATGTCCGACCGAATTTGTGGACCGCGGTCGGTGTGGTGGCGGCTAACCTGGCTTTCGGGATCATCACGCCCTTGATTTGGGGCCGATTGCTGGATTACCAGAAAAAACGGATATTAACCTTTCTTGACCCCGGCACCGACCCCACCGGCGCCGGTTATCAAATTATCCAATCGAAAGTCGCCATCGGCTCGGGTGGGCTGTTTGGCAAGGGGTTCCTGCAGGGCACCCAGAGCCGCCTGGATTTTTTGCCGGCGCGGCATACCGATTTTATCTTTTCGGTGGCCGGCGAGGAATTCGGCTTATTCGGGGCGATGATTATTATCGGGCTATTCGCTCTGCTGATGTGGCACATTGTCTCGATCGGTTCCATGCCCCGCAATAATTTCAACCGATCACTGGCCGGTGGTATTCTGGCGGTCATTGGCTTTCAGATGCTGGTCAATATCGGCATGGCAGTCGGGATGGCTCCGGTCACCGGTTTGCCTCTGCCATTCGTTTCCTACGGCGGCAGTTCACTCGTCATTTTTTGGGTAATGATCGGTCTGCTGGTCAATGTGCGTCGTCACTGGCAGGAATACTAAGATGCCCCACGCACCGGAGAAACCGCTGTCGGCGGCAATCTGTGAACCGCTTCGGACATTGGTCGATTGGGTCTACCCCCGGGGTTGTTTGATTTGCGGGCGGCCATCCCCGCGTGCAGTACCCTTTTGCGGAATTTGCAATCAGCGACTGCCGAATTTTCGCGCGCCCCTCTGCCCCGCTTGCCAGAATTTTGCGCCGGACGGACGGCCCCATCCCGATTGTGCACAAGGCGGAGTTGGCTCACTTTCGCTGATCTGGTTTGCCGGATTTTTCGACAAGGGGTACCGCGAGCTGATCCACGGGCTGAAATATCAACACCAACTGGCGATTGGCGAGTTTTTTGGCCGACGGATCGGGCGAAACCTGCGGCGTCACCTCACTACCGACACCGACCGGACAATCATCGTGCCGGTACCGCTTCACCAGAGTCGCCGGAAGCAACGCGGGTATAATCAGAGTGATGCTATCGCGACCGGTGTCGCACATTCAACGGCAGGACGGATCGCCGGGGAAGCGTTGGTGCGGACACACAAGACAGCCGACCAGACAAAACTTTCGCCCAAAGAAAGAATTGCGAATGTTCGCGGGGCATTCGCGGTGCGACAGACCGCTGCGATTGCCGGGCAGCAGGTCATTTTGGTCGACGATGTTTCGACCACCGGCGCGACCCTTGAAGAGTGTACGCGCACCCTGTTTGCCGGCGGGGCGGAGTCGGTCATGGCGGTGGTCATCGCTTTGTCTCGCGGTCCGGGATTGACAACTGATCGGGCGGGCTGGTAAAATGACCGTCTTCTGCCCCGCCAAAGGTTATCTGTGGTGAGCTCTCCGACCAAAAAGCCAACGACAAGCGACGGCGATCAATCGCAATTGCCAAAGGAATTTTCCGCAGCGTTACGGGATTTTTTGGATTATCTCCGTCTTACCGGAGGCCGCACCGAAAGCACCTGCCAGGCCTACGCGCGTGACTTGCAGGCCTACCTCGGATTTGCCGTCAGCAGAAAAATAAAGGCAATCAATGATATCACGCCGGAAATCGTCGGCGGGTATTTGACCTCACCCGTCGCAAAAAAGAAAAAAGCGTCATCGGTGGCGCGTTATCTCTCGGCAATCAAAGGATTTCATGGCTATCGGGTGATGATTGGGCGGTCGGCAACCAATCCGGCCCGGCTGCTCCCGGCCCCGCGCATCGGCCGCAAACTGCCGGTGGTCCTCTCGGTACAGGAAATTAATCGGATCCTCGCCGGGCCGATACGTTGTGTCCCGTTGGAGCGGCGTGATCGGGCGATTCTGGAAACCCTCTATGGCGCCGGCCTGCGTATCTCCGAAGTGGCCGGGCTATGTATCCCCGACCTGTTATTCTCCGAGCAGTTGATCCGCGTCTGCGGTAAGGGCAACCGCGAGCGAATCGTCCCGGTAGGTAAATCGGCGATTGCAACGGTAGAAAAATATCTGGCGGACGGTCGTAGCCGGTTTGTCGGCCCTAAATCGGGCGAAGCGGTTTTCCTTTCAGCCCACAAGCGTCCCTTCTCCCGCATGGGTCTGTGGCGGGTAATCCACCGCTGGGTGGCCGCCGCGGGAATCGACAAGGCGGTAACCCCGCATACTTTCCGGCATTCCTTTGCAACCCACCTGCTCGAGGGCGGCGCCGACCTGCGGGCGGTCCAGGCAATGCTTGGCCATGAATCACTCTCAACCACACAGATTTACACACATCTCGACCGGCAGTATCTTCAGGAGATATATCGTTCATACCACCCGTTATCGCAGGCAAAAGAAGGCGGCAAACGGGGCAGCTCGTTGTAATAAATGCCTTATCGACAGCCGATTTAATAGATAGGGGGTAGACCGTGGTATATCCGAGGTCGCGGTCTATCCGGGTCGATCATGATTTGCGCATATAAACAATCAAGCAAAAATACCGGCCGGGTGCTCAAACGGGCGCTTGCCGAGTATAAACCCGAAATGCACCGTTTCGGAACGTTCGGGCAACTGACCGGTATCGCCGCGAGCAAGACACTGGAAATGATTTTTCTGGGCGGGATGGGCGCCCTGGACAGCGAACTGGCGCTGGTGAAAAAGATCAGGTCAATCCCGCTACTGACCTATATCCCCCTCATTCTGCAACACCCCGGCCCAACCAATGGTGACCTGGACCGCGCGTTGGCCTCCCCGGTCGACGAAGTATTGGTCGGCCCGCTGAGTGATCCAACAGTTTTTGCACGTTTATCATTGGCGGTCAGACGGTGTTCGCGGGATATCAGCGTCAATCCGTCGTCCTGGCTGCCGGGCCCCTCGGCGATTGAAGAGGTCATTTCTGAGCAGATAAAAAAGCAGAGTCGCTTCGCAGTCTGTTATGCCGACCTGGACGATTTTAAGGCCTATAACGATTACTATGGTTACTTCTCCGGCGACAAGGTCATCAAGATGGCGGCCCAGGTGATCCGTGATGTTGTCTATGAAAACCAACGGAGTGGTTTTGTCGGACATATCGGCGGCGATGATTTCATTTTTGTCATTGACGCGACGAAGGTAAAAACGGTCTGTAATGAAGTTATCCGGCGTTTCAATCAGCGGATTCCGGCGATGTATGAACCGCGCGATTTGAAAAACGGATTTATTATCTCGCGCAGCCGTCGCGGCTCACGCGAGACTTACCCGATTATGAGTATCTCGATTGCCGTCGTGATTAATAAAAACAAGATGTTCAAACATGTTGGTGAGATTTCACACATGATTGCCGATTTGAAAAGCTATGCCAAATCACTTCCCGGCTCGAATTATGTAATCGAACGCCGCCAGAAATATTAGTCGCTCAACCATCGTTTACCTGGTCGATTATCTTTGCGATGGTCGTTATCACCGCAAAACCATAAGCAAGATTCATCAAGCTCCCGACATGCATTTCTTCACACTTGGCGGCGGTACCGTCCGCGGGAAAAAATACGCGGAAGTTGCGATAATACGCGTCCCGCGCAGTCGACTCACAGCATAGGTTGGTCATCACCCCGGCAATGACGAGATCCTCGACTTTCAAAGAGCGGAGAATCGTTTCCAAATCGGTACGGAAAAACGCCGAGTAGCGGCATTTCGTCAGCACCAGTTCCGAAGCGAGAGGCGAGATCTCCGGGTGAATCTCACTCTCCGGAGTACCATCGGTGCACATCTTGTCCCACCACCATTTCATGATTCCGGCATCGTGGCCGTCGGGGTGATGGGCGTGCCGGGTGAAGATGACCGGCCGTGCCGAGGCCCGAAAAGCCGCGATGAGTTTTTTGACAGCGGGCAGAATCACTGTCCCCGCCGACAGATACGCCGGCGCCCCGGGAGCCAGAAAATAGTTTTGCATATCGACGACCAGCAAGGCGGCCCGGGTCGGTTCGAGAGTGAGATGGTCGCGGTTAAACGGTGCAACAGTCTTGAGCCATTGCCGCGTTTTTGAGCTAATTGTTTTCTGAGTGATACCGGAGACCATTTTCCATTCACCGTTCGCCGGGGGTTTTTCGTGTCGGCCAAAGGAAAACAATAATCGCCCGATCCGGCCAATAAAAAAAGGACGAAACACGCCGTTTCGACCCTCGCCGGGAAATTACGTTGAGTTTTATTTCTTGTCGCCGGGTCCCTGCTTGAGAATATCCTCAGCCAGGGAAAGGGCAACACCGGAGAGCATCACCTCGACCCCCAGTTGGGTCAAATCGCCGGAAACCAGGTCACGGGTGACATTTGCGTAGAGTGAGCAGGCCGCCTCCCGCTCGACAACCAAGCCGGAAAGCCGTCCGGATTGTTCCCCGATAAAGGTGACTTCGCCAAGTTCGTCGGAACAGACATACCCGGTACAATGATGGAGCTGGAGATGGCCGCCCGAGGTATAGACAACAACCATCGCCCCGGTCTGTGAGCCGAGGCGGGCAGCCGGATACAACTCGAGCACCAGCATCCGGCGCTCTTCTTTATTGATGAGTTTCAGCCGGTAGTGGTCGGTATCGTAATCTTTTTCGGCTGCTTTGAGGCAGTCGCAGATCTTGTCGATATCTACCTGATCGAACATAGTCTATTTTTTTTCGGCGTTGTCGGGGTCTCTGGTTATCTCGTCGGTCGTCTCTTTAATTTCGCGCTGGGTCTCCTTGATTGCGCCCTTAAATTCACGGATACCTTTGCCCAGGCCCTGAGCAATTTCCGGGATACGCTTCGCCCCAAACAAAATTAAAACCGCGAGAAAAATCAACAACAACTCTTGTGCGCCAAGCCCGCCTATCATAACCCACCTCCGTGGGAATCGCCGGCTTAGAGAAACCACCAGCGGAAATACACAAACACCAATAACACACATAATACGCTGACAAAGTTGATTTTGAGTAATAATCCGAAAGTCAGCGTGATCGCAAAAAGATTGATTGTCAGGGGTGCGTAGCGGAACGGATCAGAACCATCGCTGATTGTCGCGAAGGTATTCGACCCGATCCCGACTTCTAAGTGTTTGACAAACAAGGTCTTGATGGTTCCGTCCGGCAAAAAAGAACCGACAACATCGCCGATCAGCCCGCCAAACACCGCCGCAAGAATCATCGCCACCAGCAGGAATGTGATCTCGCGCCGATTCACGCTACCCTCGCCTGATCGGATATTGATTTGGCAGAACCTGCGGTGATTGATTTGACCACCGAATCAAACAAACGACAACCATCAGCTGAGCCCAGGATTGTTTCGACGGCACGTTCCGGATGAGGCATCATCCCGAGGACGTTACCGTTTTCGTTGAGAATCCCGGCAATATGACGCGCCGAACCGTTGGGATTGAATTGGTCACCCAATTGACCATCAGCCGAACAATAGCGAAAAGCCACACGGCCACTAGCCTCGAGTTCGTCAAGGATTTTGACGGGGGCATAGTAGTTACCCTCGGAATGCGCAATCGGGATTTCCAGAATGGTCCCCGGCTCGAGATGCCGGGTGTATGGGGCAGTGGTATTTTCGGTGCGCAAATATACCTGGCGGCAGGAGAATTGTAATGAGCGGTTTTTAAGCATCGCTCCCGGCAACAGTCCGGCTTCAAGTAAAACCTGGAAGCCGTTGCAGATACCCCAAACCAGTCCGCCGCTATTGGCAAAATCGATGACCGATTTCATCACCGGAGAGAAACGGGCAATGGCCCCGGCGCGCAAGTAATCGCCATAAGCGAAACCGCCGGGCAAAATAATCAGGTCACAACCTTTTAAGTCGGCATCACCGTGCCAGAGAAATTCTACCGGCTGTCGGACAATATCACGGACGGCGGTAAAGGCATCGTAATCGCAGTTCGATCCGGGAAATGTCACCACGCCGAATTTCACGGCTGCACCTCTACGGTGTAGGTTTCGATCACGGGGTTGGCCAGAAGTTTGTCGGCAATTTCTTCAGCTTTGGCCCGGACCGCGGCAACATCGCCATTGTCCAGAGTCAACTCAAATATCTTGCCCGACCGCACCTCATCCACTCCGGAATATCCCATCGATCCAAGCGCGTTGGAAATCGTCACGCCCTGCGGGTCGAGGACGCCGGGTTTTAGTCTGACGGTTACGATGGCTTTCATTCTGTCGTTTTCCTCACCTGTCTGCCTGCCCTCCGCCGGCTTGTTTACCCTTAGTATACGTTTTCGGGCCGAACATGTCACACCGAATCGGATTGATTGTCATCTTGGGCGTGTCCGCCCTGTTTTTGATCGGGGCGCCGGGGCGGGCGACGTCGTGGTGGGCGGGTCTTGCGCGGGTTCGCTCTCCGGCGACTATTTTGCGGCGGGGATTCGCTCCCACCACTTAAGCCGGATTTGACCAGAACCGTGGCTTCGTGCCCCAGCCCATAGAGGATGTAGATAGCAACCAACGGGAAAATGGCCAGTTCGTGCAGGATAAATATGGCTGTCCCGCCCAGGACGATATAGGCCCACTTGATCCGATCTTTCATGGTCCGAAACGAGATCGGTCGTTTTTCATATTCTATATCGGAAACCATCAATCCCGAGCAAACCAGGATCAGGGCAACGAGGAATTTCACATACCGTAATTCGCCCCAAAGCTCAAAGCTGCCCAGAGTATATCCGGTCAGGGCGGCGGCGGCACCCGGAATCGGCAATCCGGGGAAAAATTCCTTGCTGCCCTCTCGCGCATCCACATTGAAGCGGGCAAGTCGGAACGCCCCGCACATGACAAAGACAAAACCCAGGACCCAGCCCCATTTGCCCAGGTCCTTGAATTTAAACGAATAGAAAATCATCGCCGGGGCGATACCGAAGGTAACCAGATCGGCCAGCGAATCAAGTTCGACGCCGAAAAGACTGTCG
>JAJRUJ010000086.1 GCA_024277855.1 Candidatus Zixiibacteriota bacterium | reverse complement strand
CTTCTTTTTCCTGGTTGACCCGGTTGATATTCGAGACGCCCGGAGTATACACGAGTTTAGCCAACTGGGTCAGGGGCACAACACCGGCCGAGGCGGTAGAAATTTCCAACTCGCGGAGATCGTCGGTTGTCTTGTCCTTTAGTCCCTCATTCCGGAGGAGGATATCGATATCCTCGACGCCGTCTTTGAGCGTAACCCCGGCGGAGAATTCGTTTTGAAAACTGGAAAGTTCGGCGATGACGGCCGCCGAGCTGACATTGTAGTGACTCATCGCCTGCTTATCGAAAAGGAGGTCAATCCCCGGCTGTTGGTCAGAAATACTCAGCGACGAATTGCGGATCGAGGAGAGGTTGTCGATGTTATATTTGATATCATCAGCGATGGTCCGCAACAGGCCCAGGTCCTGCCCCCGCACAATCACCCGTTCTTCGGCCGCGCCGATTCCCAGCAGGCGTTGGAACTGCCGCGCGCCCCGGCCGGCCCCACCGCCACGGAATCGTGAATCGCCGGCCGGCTGGTCGTAGGAGAAATCGATGCGAGGATAGGCATCGTCGAGTTTCTGATAAAGATCATCTTTAATCTGCTGAATACTGCGCCCATCGATCTTTTTGTAATTGTCGGCGAGATTGAAAGTGAAGGTGATATTATCGTCCTGCACGCTGGCGGTGCGTTCCTTGAGTTCAGCCATCTCGGCTAACCGGGAATCCATTTCCTTGATCTGATCGTCGGCGGTTTCAAGAGTTGTACCCGAGGGCATCGTGGCATAGAGTTTGAAACTGTCGAGCTCGACTTCCTCCGGGACGTTGATGCTGACCGCGAGGCAGATGATCACGCTGATAAAGAACGCGATGATGCCGATGATCACGGTGCGGGCGGGAAAACGCAGGCAGGACTTGAGTAACAGCGTGTAGATCTGCAGAAGACGGTTTTTCTGGGAGACAATGTTGAAATTGGCGGTGCGGCCACCCTCCGGCCGGCAGAGAAAGCGATAGGTGAAGGCCGGGATCAATAAGAAGGCGACGCCCAACGAAACGACCAGGGTGGCGATAATCGAGACACCGATATGGCGGCCGAGGGTTTTCACCAGAAAATTGTCGGAAAAGACAAAGGGGAGAAAAACGCATACCGTAGTCAGGGTCGCCGCCGAGATCGCGCGGACCACCTCGCTGGTGCCGGTGACTACCGCTTCCTGGACCGGTTTGCCCCGCGCCAGAAGACGATGAATGTTTTCGAGCACAACAATACTGTTATCCAGAAGCATCCCGATGGCGATACCGATCCCGACAAGGGTGAGGGTGTTAATCGAAATGTCGAGGACATAAAATACATTGAGTGAAATCAACACCGAGATCGGAATGGTAACGGCCACCATCAGCACAAGCGGGAGGTTTCGTAAAAATATCCACAGCACCGCGACCGCCAGCAGGCCACCGATCAGGGCAAGCATTTTGATCACATCGATATTGTCCTCGATCACTTTGGCGGCGTCATACTGGATGACCAGTTTGAGACCGTCGGAGGCGACAGCCTTGTTCAACCGGTCGATGACCTCTCGGGTATCGTGCGAAAGCGCGAGGAGGTTGACCTCCTGATCCCGAATCAACGAGACAGTGACCGCCTGCTTGCCGTTGATCCGCGAAATCGATTCTTCCTCGGCGGTGCCGTCGACGACCTCGGCGATGTCTTTGAGCAACACCGGCCCGTCGTCTTTGACGACAATATCCTCAATGGTGGAGAGCGACTGATAGTCCGAGACAAGGTTGACATAGTACTGTTTGCGGCCCTCGACCGCCTGACCCAGGTACTGCCGCACCCCACTGCCCCGGCTGATCCGGTCGCTGACCAGCGAGGGCGTAAGGTTGTACGAACGCATTGCACCCTCATCAAGGAGCACCTCGATCGACCGGCGGTGACCGCCATACACCTCGAGATTGGCAATCCCGTCGATTCGTTCAAGCTCGGGGACGATTTTGCGGTCAACCAATTCGCGGATGCGGTCAAGGCCGCCATCGCCGCGCACCTGGATCGACATCAACTGGTTGGCCAGTTGCTCGGTGTCGATTTTCCAAACCGTCGCGAAGAAACCGTCGGCGAGGTCGGCCCGGGCGGCGTTGACTTTTTCCTGCAATTTGAGATAGGCATATTTCGCGTCGGTGTCCTCGTCATAGTAGACAAAGATGACCGCCCGCCGCCGGTCGATCGACGATTCGATACTCTCTATCCCCTCCAGCTCGGCGATTTTGCTTTCGAGCGGGATCACCGCGTAGCGCTCGACATACCCCGGATCGGCGTCACGGGCCGAACCGACCTGCACGATCAACATCGGCAACTCGGTGAAAGGGATCAGCTCGACGGGCAACCGGGTATAGGAAACCACGCCCAACAGGCAAAGCCCGACGATGACCATCGAGACAAACACGGGACGTTTGATGATAAATTCGATCATGCTTCAATTTGCCCGTCAGTCTCGTTTTGCGGTTTGATCCGTCCGGCCAGCAACCGGTAGACGGCCGGGATAACGATCAGGGTGAGCAATGTCGAACTAAACAGGCCGCCGATTACGGCGACCGCCATCGGCGCGCGCAGTGAGGCCCCCTCACCGATACCGATAGTCAACGGCAGCAAAGCGAGAATGGTGGTGACCGAGGTCATGATGATCGGCCGGATACGGGTTTGTCCGGCATTGACAATCGCCCGATCAAGCGCCTCTCCCCCGCGACGGTTCTGATTGATCCGGTCGACGAGGATGATCGAGTCATTGACCGCGATCCCGGCGAGCATGATGATGCCGATGTAGGACATGATATTGAACGGCATCCCGAGAATAAGTAAAAGCAGTACCGCGCCGACCCCGGCCAGCGGAATGGTCAGCAGGATGACAAACGGGTGCAACAATGACTCGAACTGCGAAGCCATAACCATGTAGACTAAGATGACTGCAAGCAGGAGGGCGAATTTGAGGTCACCAAAGGCCTCCTGCCGAAGTTGTTCCTCGCCGGTAACGGCAAACGAGTACTCGGCGGGGAGGGCGACATTGGCGATAGTCTCCCGGACGGTATTGGCGACTTTATCGAAAGCATCGTCGCCGATCAACTGCGCGGTGACCCGCGCAATACGGACCTGGTTGTCACGAAGTATCTCACGTGGCGAGACTGCAGGCACCAATCGCGCAACTTCGTCGAGCCGCACCTGCCGTCCGCTGGAAGAATTGATCAGGATTCCGGAGAGTTCATCGAGCGAAATATCGGGACGTCGGATAACGATGTCGGCGTAATCGCCCTGGTACTCCATTTGTCCGCTCTCGCGCCCGGAAAGGAGGTCTTTGACCGTCGTGCCGATCTGGCTTGCCGAAAGGGAGAACTGCGCCGCGACGGTACGGTCGATTTCGATATTGAGTTCGGGGCGGCCTTCCTGGAAACTCGTTTCGAGGTTGGCCAGCATAGGCAGATTGCTCAGGCGGTTTTTTACGGTGTCGGCAAGCCGGGCAAGGATTTCGAGGTTCTCACCTTTGATCTCGACGACCAGCGGCGCGCCGGTCGTGCCGAGGGTGCTCTGCAACGCGGTCTGTTCAAGGGCCATTTGTGCCTCAATGTCGGGAAGTTCGCCGATGATCCGGTCGAGACCGGCAATCAACCTGACGTTGGAAATTTTGCGGTCGGGTTTTAAAACCAGGTGAATGACCGCATTATTTTCGTCGGTAAGTCCATCAGGTTCCGCCGTACTCGCCCCCGCCGGGCCGATGCGCGAATAGATCTGATCGACCGCCCCGCCGAACTGTTCGGTGATCACTGCCTCAATGTTGCGCACCGCCCCTTCGGTCCGTTCAAGACTTGTCCCCTCAGGGAGAGTCAGATTGATGAACAACCCGCCTTGCTCGGCGTGGGGCATAAATTCGCTGCCGACCAATGGGATCAAAAGCAGTGTGAGTGCCACCAGCCCGGCAGCGCCAAGGACAACAGCAATCCGCTTTTGCAAAATGCGAGTGAGGAATTTCCCGTAGCGCGGAAACAAGATCGATTGTTTAGTCCGGGCGACGACGCCTTCTCTTTTTTTCAACAGGCGCGAACAGAGCATCGGAATCACCAGGAGTGCGACGAGCAACGATGAGATCAACGAGTAGGCAACGGTCCAGGCCTGCTCGCGGAAAAGTTCGCCCGCCACGCCATGCAAATAGACGATGGGAAGAAAAACAACGATCGTCGTGAGAGTCGAACTGGTGATCGCCCCACCGACCTCCCCTGTGCCGCGTACCGCGGCCTCGGTGAGCGGTTCACCCGCCTCGAGGTGACGGAAAATGTTTTCCATCACAACGATGGCATTGTCCACGAGCATTCCGGCCCCCAGGGCGAGTCCGCCGAGCGTCATGACGTTGAGCGTGAGACCGTTAAAATACATCAGGTTGAACGTTGCAACGACCGAGATCGGAATGGCGATGCTGATCACTGCCGTGACATCGATACGCCGGAGGAAAACATAGAGCACGAGCACCGCCAGGAAAATGCCGACCAGGCCGGTCTGCTCGACTTCGTTGATCGACGCTTTGATAAAGCGGGCCTGATCGGAAATAACCTTCAGCTCGTATCCCGGCAACGAAGCGCGGAGGACATTCAGTTGGTCGCGGGTAGTCTTGGCGGCGGCGATAGTATTGAAGCGCGCTTCTTTGTAAATTTCGAGTGCGATACATCGGCGACCGTTAAGCCGGACGATATTCTCCGGTTCGCCGAGCGCGTAGCTGACTTTGGCGACCTCGCGCAGGTAGATCGGTGTGCGTTCGGTAACGCCGGAGGACTGGTCGGGCGCCTGGTAAGCGACAATCAAGTTGTTCAGTTCGTCCAGGTCAGTCAGGGCGCCGACGCCGCGAATGACATAACGCAGACCCATTTCAACGATAGACCCGCCGGACATATTGCGATTCGACGAAGTGATCGCGTTTGCCAGCTGGTCAATGGTCAGGCCGTAGGCCTCAAGGATGTAGGGGTCGACGTTGATCACGACCTCGCGGCTCCGGTCGCCGACGAGTTCAACCGCCGCCACTCCGGGGAGCCGGATAAGCGAGTTACGGATAATATTCTCGGCCGTGCGGCGCAGTTGGTCGAGATCGTCGATTTCCGGATGGGAAAACACCACAACGATCATCGGGACGGCGTTGGGGTCATGCTGGGTGACGGTAACCTGGTCGGCAGCTGAGTTCTGCGAAAAATCTGCTATCGATTTTTGCAAATCGAGGAACGCCTCGTCCATGTCGGTATCCCAGCCATATTCGACAGTAATCAGCGCCTGCCCGACCCGGGAGATCGAGGAGACATTCCGGACGTTGCGGCCGCGGGCGGCGACCGCCTCCAACGCGGTGACAAACTGTTCTTCCATTTCCTCGGGCGGCCGCTCACCGGCATCGATTTCGATAAAGAGCCGGGGGGTGTTCAAGTCGGGCAGCAGGTCGACTCCCAGCCGGGAAAACGAAATATAACCCAGCAGGATGATGGCCAGGACGACCATCATCACCGTCGTGGGATACCGGACTGAAAATCGGGCAAGTTTATACATATCTTTGGGTCCGGTCAGGGGTTATTGGACAATTTTCACTTTGGAACGGTGGCGGAGGGTTTCGTACCCTTCGACAACGAGCCGCTCTTTTTCATCCAGACCACTGAGGACTTCGACCTCGGTCCGGTTGGACAGTCCGGTTTCCAGCCGCCGCTCAATGGCGATGCCTTTGTCAACAATGAAAACGGTTTTGGCCCCTCGGCGATCGATGATGATGTCTTTGGGGATGACCAAAGCCGAGTCTTTCTGCTCGACAATGATATCGACTTTGACGAACATCCCGGGTTTGAGTAAGAAACTGTCGTTGGCAATCTCGAGGGTCGCTTTAAACATCCGGGAGGTCGGGTCCAGCGCCGGCGAAACCTGCGTAATAACGCCGGTGAGAGTATCCTCCGGCTGGGTATAATTGCTGATGAGCGCCTCCTGTCCGCGTTCGACCCGACCCATTTCCTTGCCCGGGAGCGCAACCTCGGCATAGAGCCGGGCATAGTTCATAAACTGCGCGATGATTTGCCCGGCCTCGACCAGTTCGTTTGGGCCATGGAACGGGAGGTCGACGAGAATGCCGTCGAACGGTGCGGTAGCGGCCAACTTGGCCAATTGAAGTTTGGCATTGTCGTAGGCGTAACGGGCATCGATGAAGGTGCGCTCGGCATCGGTGAGTTCGCGCAGGGTAATACCGCCTTTTTCATAGATATTTTTCTGCTGTTCAAACTCACGCTGAGAAATCTCGTAATTGAGTTTTTTCGAGTCACAGGCGACTGAATATTCAAATTCGGGATCTGATAGCCGCACGACTGTTTCGCCGGTCCGCACCTGGTCGCCCATGGCAAACGGCCGGCCGGTGCGCGGGTTGGTTTGCAGCCGGTAGAAACCCGACTGTTCGGCCTTGTAGAGGTATTCATCGACGGCAGAGAGCGTGCCGGTGGCAAAGGTATATTCCTTGATCGGCTTGAGTTCGACAGTTTCAACCCGGACCGGGATCGACGACTCGACGTCGATATCCGGCCCCTCGTCGGTGCACCCGGCCAGCGCCAGCAGGCAACACCAGAGAATGATAAATCTGAAACGCGTATGCATCACTCGTTATCTCCTATTTGGTCTCAAGGACCGATCGATTTTTTTCAAAGTCGTACAGTGACCGGATTTTCAAATCGAGCACCGCCACCTGGTAATTAATCAAGGCCGAGACTTCGTTGAGCTGTTCGGTCGACAATTGATTTTGATAAAAACTCATATCTTTTGACGAGAGGTCGCCGTTCTTGTAGCGTTCGAGGTTTATTTCGTAGGTCAGTTTGGCGTTCTTGACATTCTTTTCGGCGATTTCGATCTGGGTGACCTGGTTGAGCAGGCTGCGATAGGCCTGGCGGATTTCATACTCGACCTGTTTGGCTTCCTCGTCGGCGTCGAGCCGCGCGGTGTTAACCTGCGCCTCCCCGGCGGCGAGGCGGTGCTTTTTCTCGCCCCAATCCCAGAGGGGGATATTAAAACTAATCGCTATCGATTGATTTTTGCTCGGCGATTTGTAAACCTCGGAGAATTCAGTCGAGGTGCCGGTGAGACCGTAACTGAGATCGACCGAGGCGCGAAATTCATTTTGCGCGCCGGTGCGGACCAGGTCGTCAAGCGCATTTTCAATTGCGATGTCATACTGACGCAGTTCCATTCGGTTACGCAGACCATGTTCGACGGCGCGGGCGAGATCAACCTCGACGAGCTGCTTGTGAACATCGGCTATCACCTTGATCTCCCCGGACAACGGCAGACCGAGCTGAATTTTGAATTCATCCAGCGCGTTGTCGTATTGCATCTGCGCGTTCTCGAGGCCCGAACGGCTGGACGCCTGGGTCAGGTCGGCCTGATAGAGTTCTTCGAGCGCGGAGATACCGGCATCAGCTTTGCTTTTGATGATGGCGTAGCTTTCCTGCGCATTGGCCAGTTCCTCGGCGGCAATGGTGACGCTTTGCTGCCGATAGTAGAGATTGAGAAACTGCTGGGTAACCCGGCTTTCGATCTGCAGTTTCTGGATCGCATAATTAAGCTGGGCGTTTTCCAGTGCGAGTTCCAGCTCCCGCAATTGCATCTGGGTGCGGTTGTAAGTAAACAACGGCTGACTGAGCCGGATAAACAGGTTGTTGTTGTAGGTGGCGTCCTCGTTGGACCCGAAATTCTCCCCGCTTTGACCCGGCATGGTGTAGGAACTCGATGCCTCCCGCCGGTCGATCGCTTCGATCAGACTGAGGGTGCCGTCGGTCCACTTGATCGGCTGGGTGACCGATAACTGCGCGCTCGAGGAGGTCTGCTCTTGCGTGATATAGTCGGCGGCAAGGTCATTGAAAACCTCGTTGCGGCTGTATTTGTAGGGCGTGACGGTCAGGTTGAACTGCGATTTGAGCGCCGCCTGCTGGGCCTTGAGGTTGTGCTCGCCGGCCAGCAGATTATTTGTTGCAGTCTGCATAGTCGGGCTTTGTGCAAACGCCAGTTCGAGCGCCTGCTCAAGGGTCAGCGTTTCGGCCTTGTTCACCGACGGCAGTAAAAGCAAGACCAGCAGCAGACCCGGAACTATCCTCAGCGGCGGGACTTTTCGACTGCTTTTGATATTCATTGTTTTTTCGTCTCCCTATGCAATAATCATCAGCGCCGAACCCATTTGATCGCGTCGGCGATGACAAAGCTCTCGGTGTTGGCGTCGGTCATCTCAACGGTATTTTCGCCCGCGGCCAGCCGGAAAGTACCGAGGTAATTCCAGCCCTCTTCCACGCCGTCCAAATCAACGGTTATTTCTTCTATCCCATCTTCATGGTGAACCAAAAATGTTTTTTCACCTTTACTATACTGACCGCCTCCTCGGTGACGGCCCCAGCGCGGCATCTGAATACCACTTTCATAATAGTAAATATCATATTCGCCGGGTTCTTCAAGTTTGACATTCCAGGCGACAATGCTGCGACCGTCCCCGGCCTCTTTGAACATTCCGGAATGGATAAATTTGCCGTAGAATTCCGGGCCGGTGGTGGCTACCCAGTTGCCGGGCGGATTCCAGAAGCGCATACCGACGTAAGGATCGGTCGAATCCGCCGAACCGAACCAGCCGAGCAAGGTGCGACGAAGCCAATTTTCTTTGGCCTTCATACCGACATCGAACGCCTGGTCTTCGTTGTCGACCAGATATTCGCCGGCGACCAGCTGGTCGTCGCGGTCGGCGATAATCTCGCGGCTGACATACGGCCGTTCGTTGCGCCGAATGGTTTGCTCGCGAAACTGGACGGTAATAATCGACGGGATATTCCGTGAGACATAAGTATCGATAGTCATTTCCGAGGGGTCGTCGTCGAGCACGACGCCAAAGTCCATCGCCGAGTGAGCGGGAATCCAGAGGAGTTCGGTATAATCATTGCTCGTCTGACGGAAAAACCCGCGGCTAAAACCACCCATGCGGTTGCGGCGGTAGCGTAAACCAAGCTCGACGACGCCATCGACCCCGGTCGGGTTGGTCAGGGTAAACTTGAGCTGGGTGCGGGTGCGCTCGCCGTCCTGCACTTTATAACTTTCGACATCCTTAATTAAGAAACCAGCAAGTGCCGTGTCACGATACCAAGTATCGACGACGGCGGAGAAGTCGGTCGAATCGAAAGCGGCGACGAAATCGCCGAAGTCGCGGTCGCTGATATTGCGATAGTGGTTGGCGATTAAAAAATCGGCGATTGCGCCGCTGAACAATTCACGCCCGATTTTTGCCTCGAGCAGCGACAGCAGATGCCGCCCCTTGGCCTGCAGGGTCGGGCGGGCAATCGCGACGGCATTGGGATCGGTGATAATCCCGGCGAGTGATTTTTTTTGCAGGGCGAGATTGGCTTTTTCCTCATCAGTCATCCCCCGCCAGCGCCGCGAGCGGGTATTTCCCGGCGGCGAAACACGGTCCTGGAAATAGGCCTCGAAGGCATAATTGAGTACCGGACACTGAACCGAGGAAACATTGGTCATGTAAGAAACGAGATTGGGCAGCACTTCATAACGCGTTTCAACACCCGCGAACCGCCGGATACCGCGCCTGCTGTTTTCCATGCCAAGGATATCGACTTTGGCAAAGGTCGAAAAATACTCGGCCTGAATTTCGGCCGGGTTGCCCTCCTGATTGGCGCGTTCCTGCCGCCGGTTGGCTCGCCGTTTCATCCGGCGGAAATCGCCCCCGGCCAGGATCGTACCCATCTCCGGCATGAAGACAATTTCGGGCTGAACGGTCTCCTGCGCAACGGTCCAGAGACGTTGATAACTGTATAGCTGGATCGGCAGTTCGACCAGCGCGAACCGGGCGTGGGGATATTGGAGGCCGAGGCCGACCTCGTAGTCGTTTTTCAACTCGCGGATCATTGACGGGAGGGTGTCGCCGACCTCGTCGAGAAAATCGGCGAAATAATCGTGGCCGGGGAAAAGACAAAGACGGTAGCTTACACTGTCGACTTCAATCTGCCGTTGTTCGTAGCGGCCGATGGTTAGCGACATCTGCGCCAGCGGCTGTTCGGAATTGAAAGTATAAACCGCCGATCCGGTCGCATGGTCAATCGTGGACCGTCCCTGCGAGACAGCGATCATTCCCGGGGGAACATCGACACTGAGCTGGTAGTCGGCAAAATTCCGTTTGATCGGCGCAGGAAAAGCCGCGCCCGGCGGCAGCCCGGGGATCGGATACCAGCCGGCCTCGGCGGTCAGGTGGACGAAGTCCGGTGTGACCAGCGAGTATTGTTTGGGGAAACTATAGAGCCAGATGCGGTAGAGTGATTCATAGCGTTTATCGTCGATATCAAGGTAGCAATAGCGGTCGTCGATCCGACCGGCATAGTCAAGCGACAGGGAGAGACTGTCGCCCGGGGAAAGCGCGGTATTTGGTCTGATCCAGAGCAGCTGGTCGGTGCGAGTAAAAGAGAGTTCTTCCCGATTCGCGGATATCTTCTCAGTAATCAGACCCGGATTGAGCGTAAACAGGAGCGAATCCAGCACCACAGGGCTGTTATTTACGACGGTCAGTTCGGCGCCCATATCCAATTTTTCGCCTTGATGATCCAGCAGAAGTCGGTACTGGGTGACGGTTGGCACGGGAATTTCGGTCATCGCCTGCGCAGTATTCCGCAGTTGGTGACGGTATTCGCGATCGGCAAACTTACCCTGCAAATAGTCATACCCCAACACCGTCGCCGAACAAAGACAGACGACACCGACAAAGGCGGTGACGATGTTGGCGATGCGTGACTGCCGCAGACGCGGGGTGAGCAGGGCCGCGACTGCGATCAACCCCAGCCCCCAGAGAAAATAGGCGCCGCGCAATCGGTAGACATCCTCGGGATTGGCCAAGCCGGTGAAATCGGACATTACCAACGGTTGATAAAACGCAAAACTGTCGAAGACATGAAACAAATGCTGTCCAAGGAAGATTAGCACTAACAATGAATAGCCAAGCATGATTACGAAAACGACGGCCTGATTACGGATGAGCGTGACCAGCATCACTGACATGCCGACCATGAAAATCAAAGTCGGCAGACTGATCCAGAATGAGTAAACGAAATACGGCGTCAAGGCAAACGGGGTCGGCCCGAAGATATGAAACGGCACGGCAACCGCGAGCACGACGACATTGAGTATCGTGAAAACGGCCAGGATGCCACATAGTTTACCCAGCAGGTAGGAGGTGTTGGAAAACGACCGGACAAACATGACCTGCGTCGTGTCATGTTTGCGGTCACGCTTGATAAACTCGGTGGCCAGGAAAGCCGCAATAATCCCCTGATAGATATTGAGGATCTTGATATTGAACAGCGGGAGCGAACCGGAGAGCGAATTGAGGAAATGGGGCGACCAGCCGGTCTTGAGGCCAAGGCCGATATCCATCATCACCAAGACAAATACACCCAGCGCCGAGAAAATACGAAAAGCCCACGACCGTAACAGGAGTTTGGTCTCAAACCGCGCGACGCTCCAGATGGTATAGAGGGTGTTCATCGGCACACCTGACCGGGGCTACCAGGCCGCCCCTTTCGACTCCATGCTCATCTCGTACCCGATTGACTGCATAAAATAGATGTAAGCATCCTCGAGGTTGGGCGGGACCGGCTCGGCAGGGCGGTCGTCGATCCGGTCGGCGACGACCCGCAGTTCGTACCCGTCCTCCGCGGGAACTGCCGAGATGACCGGATAGGTTTCCTGCAATCGGTCCAGCTCCTGATCGCGTGCCGAAATGTGCCAGACTTTATCTTTGGACGCGGCGATCAGATCGTCGGGCGAACCATTGAAGACGATCTTGCCGTCGCTTAACAGCGCCATATCGGTGCAGGTCGAGGAGATATCACCGACAATATGGGTCGAGAGAATGATAATGATCTCTTCGCGCGAGAGGTCGGCCATCAGGTTGCGGAAACGGAGACGTTCCTGCGGGTCGAGGCCGACGGTCGGTTCGTCGACGACCAGGACCCGGGGATCGGCGATCAGAGTCTGGGCAATGCCAAGCCGCCGTTTCATCCCACCGGAGAGTTTGGCGGCCTTGCGGTCACGGACCTCAAAAAGCCCGACACTCTCAAGGAGTTTGTCGACTTTGGCCATCCGGGCTTTGCGGGAACGAAGACCGGAAAGGCAGGCGGCGTATTCCAGAAACTCCCAGACCGCCATTTTGGAGAAAGTGGAAAAGTCCTGCGGGAGATAGCCGACCAGTTTTCGGATTTCTTTGCGGTGTTTTTTCAGGTCGAGACCATCGATAGTGACCTCGCCGAAGGTGGGCGGCAGAAGCGTGACCAAAATCCGCATCAGCGTGGTTTTCCCCGCCCCGTTCGGCCCCAACAGGCCGAACATGCCGCTATTGATGTTTAAGTTTATCTCACGCAGGGCATACTTTTCGCGCCCATAGCGTTTACTAAGTTGATTTATCTGTATCTGCAAAGTCGATCTTTCACTGTTCGGTCATATGCCAATCCCCGGATTCGCTTATTCCAACCCACCTACTGGACAAGCTGACCGAGCCGTTCATTCCCGTCGTCGCCCACGACAGGTCATATTCAGCCAACGGCAAGATGGACAATAACGGTCCCAAGCTCAACTGGTTGTTTTCGGCGTGTGTACCACACAAAACCATACTTTGTATGACGGTTTGGCACGGAGAAAGGTTACATGGGGAATTGCCGCCGGATGGCAATAAAAACGGGAGTGGATCAACCGACCCACTCCCGGATATTTCGTTTGCACCTCTCCCCGGCTTATGGTCCACAGGGGTCGGCGCAGAAGTTATTGATATTTTTGTAGACGAAGTTTACATAAAACACGACGTCCACCGGGTTGACCTGGCTGTCGCAGTTGACATCACCGGCCGATTCCGGACAATTCGGCGGTTGGACCAGGGCATTGATATTCTTGTAGACGAAGTTGACCATATAAACGACATCAACCGGATTAATCGCCCCGTCACCGGTAACATCGCCCCACAAACCGCAGTCGCAGGCCGGGTCTTCGGCATCACCGGTGACGACAAATGCCAGGTCAACCATCTGCATTTCAACCGGTTCACCCTGGCTCCAGCGAACAGTTGCGGTTGTGATGCCGGCCATCCCATCAAGAACCGATCCCGGGCAACCCTGGAACTCAATCTGGTAGGTAATATCGAAAAAACTTTCCACAGCAAAATCACCGTCGGGCAATTTGGTCAGGGTCATCGAACCCGGGCTGGGCAGGCCGTAATCGGTGCCGCCGGCGATACGGAAAAGACAGAAATCAGGATCACCGAATAATTCACCTTGCAGCCGGTACAGATCCGCACTAAACGTCTGGAGGGGATCTCCCGGGTTGCGTGAAGCGGTGTGGATTTCCAGATCGACCGGCACAGTGAGTTGACGGAAGAAACCGTTAAGGGCACCGGTTCCGGTCATGGTCAGATTCAGATATGCCTCAAAACAGTGACCGTCACCGCCAAGTGATCCCCCGGCGCCTTCACATACTCCCGGCGCCAATGCCAGAGAACAGGAGGCCCCGGAATGGTCACAGGTGTAATTGTCCAGAACCGCGGCCATTTCGATTGTGGTGCTCGGCGGCAAACCATCAATGATATACATCGGATCATCGGCGGCGTTGGTATATGGACAATCGGCGGGAAGAGTCGGCGTGCCGGAGCCGTTGTCCGGTGCGGTGCAGGTTGCCGCGGCAATACCGAGATCATCCCAGTTGTCAGTCAATAATAATCCCTGGTACCAACGCTTGGTGTCGGTGGTAATGCCGACAAAACCTTCAAGAACCGATCCCGGACAACCCTCGAATTGGATCTGGTAGGTGACATCGAAAAAACTCTCGACGGCAAAATCACCGTTGGGCAATTCGGTCAGAGTCATCGAACCGGGACTGGGCAGACCGTAATCGGTGCCGGCGGTGATCTGGAACGTGCAGAAATCAGGATCGCCGAACAACTGGCCCTGTAAGCGGTACATGTCGATAGTGAAGGTTTGCACCGGATCGCCGGGATTGCGCGGGGCGGTGTGGACCTCGAGTTCGACCGGTACGGTAATATTACGTGAAAAACCGACAAGGTCACCTGTCCCGGTCATCACCAGATTCAGATACGCTTCAAAGCAATGGCCGCGGCCGCCAAGTGTTCCACCAACGCCTTCGCACACGCCCGATGCCAACGGCAGGGAACAGAGTCCGCCCACATGAGTACAGGTAAAGTTATTCAATGTCGCGTCGCATTCGATGGTCGTGCCCGGCGGGAGGCCGTCGACGATCACCATCGGGGCATTTTCGGCAGTCTGGTACGGGCAATCGGCGGGCAGATCAACGGTGCCGGTCCCATTATCGGGCGCGGTACACATTCCCTCCCGGGCATTCCAAGCCCCGTAATCGACCCAGTGATCGAGGGAGGTTTTCCAACCCCACATCTCCCCGGAAATGCCCGTAACATTCGCCGAAATACAAAGCCAGTAGATAGTCCCTTCCACCTGCCAGAACCAATCGTCCGGATCCAGGAGAATATTATATTGGAAATACTCGGAATGGTCACCGGGGATCTCGAAATCCAGGGAAGGGTCATACCATGATTCCAGAGTGGCCGCGGTGACCGGGATGGCGGTAAACGAAGTTACTTCCTTTTCCCAAAGCAGATTCCCCGGATGACTATAGTCTTCATCCACCCCGGCGGGAACGTCTTCCCGAATCGTGACAGTAAAGCTGCTTATCGTACCCTCTACCCCACCGAGCCATGAACCCCAGAAATGCAGGTCTTTGATCCAGCCGGTTTCCGAGCAGGTCCAGTCGTCGCCGATAATCAACGGGAAGGTGGCGTTGACATCCCAACCCTCTTCATCGGGAAGTTGCGGGAAATGCATTTTGTAGGGGTCGCCCGGGTTCCAGACAGAATTGTCGCCCTGTTGCCAACGGGTGACACCGGTAGTGATGCCGGAGAGTCCATCCAACACCGAGCCGGGACAACCCTCGAATTCGATCTGGTAGGTAATATCGAAAAAACTCTCAACGGCAAAATCACCCGAAGGTTGTTCGATAAGGGCAAATTCTCCCGGACTGGGCAAGCCGTAGTCGTTGCCGCCGGAAAAATAGAAGACGCAAAAATCGGGATCGCCGAACAGGGTGCCGGAAATGCGGTAAATCCGAGCGGAAAACTCCTGGATCGGATCACCGGGAATGCGCGGGGCGGTATGGATTTCGACTTCGACCGGGACGACCAGTGTCCGGTTGAACCCGGTCAGGGCACCCGTGCCGGTCATTTCCATCGTCAAATTGGCTTCGAAACAATGACCGTTACCGCCAAGCGTCCCGCCGGCGATTTCACACACACCCGGCGTCAACGGGAGCGAACAGAGACCGCCGGTATGCTGGCAAGTGAAATCATCGAGCGTGGCGTCGATTTCGATAGTCGAACCGGCCGGAAGACCATCGATGATGGTCATCGGGCCGGCCGGTAAAGTGCGGTAGGGACAGGGGGCGGGCAATTCAACCGTACCGCCGATTTGCGGAACGACACAATCGGCGGCCGATACTAATACCGGAACCGCGAGAATAACTGCGATCGACAGGCCGACAATCAGCTTTTTCATGATTTTTGTTTCCATCAAGACTCTCCCCGTTAACGGTATCCGGTGATCACTGTCTTTTTTATCGACATAATTAACTATTCGACGATAATCCCGGCAGCGCAAAAACGGACATTACGGCGGATAACCAATTGCCCGGCTGCATGATACAGCACAATAAAACCATGCCGGACACAGACGAAAGTATAATCACCGACCCGCCCCATACTTGCGAACAGCCGGAATGAGTTACTTCATGTCGACTAACGACCTTTTGTGTAAGATACGACCGGATCAATGATTTTGCAATGAAATCGGGGGGGGAATTTGGTTTTCGTAGTCAGGACCTTGAGCCGGGTGACGTAATCTTAACTTGCACCGATAAGCGCGGCAACGGCTTTCGGGGAATGTCGCATCAGAGGGATGAGTCAGGATTACGGGGATCCAGACCTGTGAGCGGCATGCAACGAATCGCCTGTTCACCAAAAACTGCCGGAGGTCGGGACACAACCGAACAGCCCAAAGATTCTGATTTTATAATCCACACAATTGACCTTGCCCGCATCATGCGACTCAAACAGGGTCGCAGAAAACACAATAGTTGAGAACGAGGTGATTGCCCTGACCGGCGATCGCCAATTTTTATTGGAGGCTGGTATGATCCCTCTGAACCTGAAAAAGTTATTTGGAAGACGATACCGGGTAAAACTCGATCCGGCGGCATTATTGGAACGCAACGGAAAGAAAAACCCATGGCTATTTGTTATACCCTGTCGGTACGGTGAGATTTATCCGTATGATGATTCTCGACTCGCTGTCATGGTGGTTGGCAACCGCAAGGTGCCTGCGATGCGGAAGCTGGGGTTGGAGATTCATCAGGATGGCGACGGCGAGGCTGTATTTCTCTTCCCCCCTAACCGATTCAAGGAAGTCGCCCGAATTGTCCAACCTCGGAAACGTCGGCAGGTATCGCCTGCCCAGCGGCAGGCGGCCAGAGAGCGGGCACGGGTCTCACGATTTTGGGAAAAATCCAAGTCTCCAGCAGAGTTCGCTGGTCGTCAGGAGTCGATTGGGGGCTAGGGTTAGGTATATGTCGGCTCAGATTCAGTTCGTTCGTTACGATCAAGCTCTGGGCAATCAAACTTCTCATGGGAGCACCCCACCCCGTCCATGCCACCCGCCACGGCCACCCCCTTATCATATTTACCAACCAGCCCTGCTCGGAGGAGGCAACTTGAATTTTTTTTAAAAAATTCCGGGAATCATTGGACGGTAAGTGTAAAATTTTTGTACTTTTTTTCACAGATATAAGTCAGTGTTCTGAGCCAATTAAATAGCGTAATACAGGGCTGGTTCGGGCGAAGATAAATACAAAGGGAGAAGTGGTCCCGGTTTGTTGGACAGTTTGGCGGCTGTATTAAGGTGGATTCGATTTGATTGATTATGCCGCCTTGGTCTCAATATAGGCCTCCATCGGTGTTTTGTCACCAAGAGATGAATGTGGTCGATCCGTGTTGT
>JAJRUJ010000085.1 GCA_024277855.1 Candidatus Zixiibacteriota bacterium | reverse complement strand
TTTTCGTTGCCTGATAGGGCGCCATCCCCAAAAACCAACTGCCCACACCGACGCTCTCGGCGACCATCACCAGGTTTTCCGCCATCAGTGTGGCATCCTGCAGACCAAAAATCAGCAACAGGAGATCATTGGTCACCATCTTCCAGTCGCGTTTGGCCATGATCACTTCGAATTTATGGCAGTCTATGCAAACGGTAAATAATAACGGTGCGCGGAACGGATGGCCTTTACCGGTCCGCGAGAGCAACAGGGAGCACAATTGTCCCGCAAACGGTGCTTGTTGAGCGGCCCGGGCAATAGTCTCAATGACCTCATCGGACGGCATCTGGTCGGTGTATTTGCGAATAGACTTGCGCTTGAGCATCGCTTTGATAATCGGATTCGTTTTCATCGGTAATCCTTTGGGATCAATTAGCCGGTGCGCCATAATCGATAAGTTTCAAGCCACGGTCAATCAGTTCCTGACAGCGAGACGCATCGCCCGGTTTTTTGGGCGGCAAGCGCTCGATCCTGCCGAATCTCATCATACTTCTCCAGAACGGACTATTGGAAAATCCTCACGATTAGATCGATCAGTCCGAGAAATTTGGCCCCCGCAAACACGACGACAATAATGAGCAGCCAACGGACGAATTTTGCTCCGCGTTTGACCGCCATCTGGCTGGCCACCCAGGCCCCCAACATATTCCCCAACCCGAGAATCAGCCCCACGACCCATTCGACCTGCCCATTGTAGAGAAACACGGCCAGTGCCAGCGGCGTGAAACAGAGGACGATCAATACCTTGACCGCATTGGCCCGGACGAGATTGTATCCCGCGCCGAGGACCAACCCGGCCAACAGAAAAATACCGACGCCCGCCTGAATGAACCCGCCATAGATCCCGATGCCTAAAAAGGTTAACATTTGCCGGATACCGGGCCGTCGGCCATCCAGCTCCGGGCGACCTTCGAGCCAGCGTTTGGGTCGGACGATGATCACGACAAGCATGATGACCATCAGCGCGCCGATGACCGTGCGCATCATGGCCTCATCCAGCCCGATGGCAATCTGCGCGCCAATCACCCCGCCGACGATTGCCGGAATCGCCAGGATCAATCCGCCACGGACATCCAGTATTTTTTTACGCTGGAAATTGCCGACACCGACAATGTTTTGCAGGAGAATCGCGACGCGGTTGGTGCCGTTGGCCACGTTGGCCGGCAGGCCGATGAAGATCAACAACGGGAGGGTAATCAGCGACCCGCTGCCGGCGAGGGTGTTAATGAACCCGGCGGCAAAGCCGGCTGCCACCACTGCGATGTATAGATACCACTCCACGTCGGCTCTCTCCCGCGATCCGGCAGCGAATGACAAGATCGGCCGCCGCATACATATTGAAATATACTTAATCGACCGCTCCGCCGCCGGTCAGACCTGTCATTTCATCTCGAGGATACCGTAAGTTTGCGGATCGTATTCAATCGGCGATTGCCAGTTTGCCGACGCATTTTTCTCGGGTTGCTTGCGGCGGAGGTTAAGCCCCCACTCGATGCCGGGGCCGATCTGAACACCAAACCGCTCGACCGGTATACGGATTTCGACCGTCCAATATCCCTCCCCACGTCCGGTGGCGACTTCGATTGCTCCATTCCAATCCGGATCACCGTCCCAATACCCATCTTCATTCGCCGTCAGCCGCTGGTCGAATATCGTGCCAAGGGGATTGATGTAAACCTGGTAAGCGACATTTCCTCCAGGTTCCGGTTCAAGGAATAGACCGATGCAGTCCTCGCCATAAATCAGGTCGGAGCCGGGCAACTTCGGCAACCATTTGCTCATAGACCCCCGGCACCATTCCACCGGTCCGGTCACCGAGAATCGCGAAACGAATCGGTGCTGACTGGTTCTGCTCGGCAATCGCAATAACTGATCGGGAAACGACCAGAAGCGCGACGATCGAAACGATCAGAAATGATTTTGAGTCACGGAACATCTACTACCTCCGGAAAGCAGCGACATTTGAATATCTTGACCCGTGCGCGGGCCGGATAGTTTGTTTACTGCTTCTTGCCCAAAGGAATATTGGTCGCAAAACCAAAGCAAACCAGAAGTGATACTCCGGCGATAAAATATGCTTGTCCGGCCACAGAGGGAAAGCTACTATTCGGCGGTAAGTATTTGCCGCTTGTGTTCGAATACCATAATCTGACGCTGTGCGGAATTCCGGGGCGATTTTCCGAAGCCGGCGCTTCCCTGTCGGCTGCCGGGAAAGGATAAGATGATGGCCAAGAAAGAGTTCAGACGCGGTAACCCCCGGGCGTACGAGGAAAATGTCTACGCCTGGCATATCGGACGGACGCCGGAAAAAATCGTTAATGACGACGGGAACAAAGTTGATTACCCCACGAGAGTTTCCGGAGTTTTTCTCGTGCACGGGATTGGCGAGCAAAACTTCACCGAAACCGCCGCCCAATTGCGCTCCGGGTTTGAGGATGCCCTGGTCAGGATCCGACAATGGCAACATGAGCAGGGAATTCCGGCCTCGGAGTTGCAACCCGAGTTGCCGCCGCCGTATATCCGGGAAGGATTCTGGGCCGACTATCCGGACATTCGTAAGACGTTCCCGGAAGACTGTAACCGATTCACCCCGTCACAGTTGGCATTTTTCGAAAAACTCTGGGCAATTCGGATTTTAAAACCACTCCGGACAGTGGGCTGGATGTTGAAACAGCAATTTTCACTGCTGCATCCGCGGGTGATTTGCGAAGTCGGCCTCTGGGCCTGGTTGATGTATTGGCCGCTGCAGATTACATCGACAACGATTCTTCTCTTTGCGCTGTTGCGTTACCCGAAAATTATCACCGGATTTCTTACCGATATCCGCCTTTACCTGGACCCGCGCGGAATAGTTGAGCGGGCGATTGTCCAGCGTATCGATCGGCGTGTCGGGCAACGATTTTTGGCCATGCTTGGGCTTGGCTGGGATTTTCGTCCACTCACCGGGAAACATAAAGACAAACAAGTCCAGGTCGACGGCAAACCGGTGACTTTCCAGCGAATTGTCTGGGTCGCCCATAGTCTGGGTACGGTAATCAGTTATAATGTCATTTCCGATCTGTTTACCCGAGCAACCGAGATAATGGAGGCGACAAAAGGACGGGAAAATAACCTTCAACGTCAGGGAGCAAAGATATTTCTCGGCGCAATCAAACGTTTTGTGACTCTGGGAAGTCCACTGGATAAAGTCGCCTTTTTGTTTCCCCGGACCGCCCTGCGCCCCTGGCCACCGGCAATGCGGGACAAATTCATGAAACCGGGAAAGACCGGGGGTAAATGGTGGGTAAATTTCTACGATGTTTTCGACCCCGTGTCCGGTCCACTGGAAAGCATAATTCTCTGCGGGGATAACCCGCCGACAAATTTGCATACAGCAATCGGCAACGTGCCCGGATACGCCCATGTCGCTTATTGGAAAGACATCGGTATCCTGCGTTTCATTCTCGGCCGCACATACGGCCCGGTAGATTTGCCGGACCAAACATACGGGGCGAAGCCGCATTTGCTTTTGAATCTCCTCGCATTCATTTTTCAGCTCATTCAAGCCGGGATCGCCGCGGGTATTTTTTGGCTCGCTTGCCGGGCTATTGCCGACTGGAGGGGTTTTGGGGAGATAATACAGAGTCTCCCCCTCATCGGTCGTTGAGTTGATCAGTTTCGGCTTGCCGCAAAGTCCGGGTTAGCGGGACACGATTTTCTCCGCGCCTTCGGCCTGGATAATTGGTTGGCAACAGCTTACCGTCCGCTCATCCATCCTCAGATACTCCGCAGGCATCGGCAATTCCGGCAAAGGGTTTTGCCGCATTTGCCGATATCGAAAGTGGAATAGTGTTTCTGTTTCACCGTGGCCGCCGTTGCGGCTGGATGGAGATGGCATCGGATGACACAGACCGTTGCTCCGCGGATCGGCGATTTATTAATCGCCCGTGAGCTGATCACCGAACGAGATTTACGCGAGGCCTTAGCCCAGCAAAAAGCAAGCGGTGACCGTCTGGGAGATATCCTGATCAGCAACGGTCTGATTTCGCAAAGCGACCTTGTTAATGTCCTCAGTGAGCGGTTAGGCATTCCCAAAATCGGTATTGAGGGGTTGGTGATCGATCCCGAAGTGGTCAACACTATTTCTTTGAAACTGGCCCGAAAATACCAGGTTATCGCGCTGTTCAAAGTCAACGAACGACTGACCGTGGCTATGGCCGACCCGCTCAACGTGGTGGCAATCGATGAGATCCGCTACCAAACGGGCCTGACCGTCACCCGCGTCATCGCCACCCCGACCGAAATAAATGAAGCAATTGCCAAATACTATTCGGTCGCCGACAACGTTGATCGCGTCATTCAGGATACTGCCGCGGCCAGCGTCGCCAACCGCGACATGGCCGAGGGCGACGAGACACCGGTTGTCCGGCTGGTCGACGTGCTTCTCACCGAGGCAATCAAGCAAAAGGCCTCAGACTTACATGTCGAACCAATGGAGAATGCGCTGCGGGTTCGTTTTCTCGTCGACGGGGTCTTGCGGGAAGAGGCCCAGCCCCCGGCGGACCTGCACCCGGCGATTGTCTCGCGGATCAAGGTGATGTCGGGAATGGACGTCTCAGAAAAACGGATTCCGCAGGACGGCCGTTTTACGATGCAACCGACCGGTGAACCGGTGGACTTGCGTGTTTCGACTATTCCGACAATCCACGGGGAGAAGGTGGTCATTCGCATATTGGGGCGGCACAATGCCGACTTAACCCTGGAACGTCTGGGCTTTGACAGTGATCAACAGAATTTGTTGTTGCGCGAGATTCACGCGACCGAAGGAATGGTCCTGATCTGCGGTCCGACGTCAAGCGGAAAAACAACGACGCTGTACGTCGCCTTGCGCGAAATTACCACCCCGGAGAAAAACGTGGTCACGGTCGAAGACCCGGTGGAGAATGCACTGCATTCGGTCAACCAGGTTCAAGTCAACGAAAAGGCGGGGATGACTTTCCCGGCCTGCCTCCGGGCATTTCTCCGTCAGAACCCCGATGTCATCATGGTCGGTGAAGTCCGCGATGCCCCCACCGCCCAGATTGCGGTCCGGGCGGCGATGACCGGGCACCTGGTCCTGTCGACGATTCACACGATCGATTCCGCCGCCGCCGCCCATCGGCTGATCGACATGGGCGTTGAGCCCTATCTGGTCGCCACGGCGCTTCGCGCGGTAGTCGCTCAACGGTTAGTCCGTCGACTTTGCCCGAAATGCGCCGAACCGATTCAACCGTCCTCGGCCGTTCTCGAACAACTTGGATTCGATCCGTTGGCCGATCCGGGTGAATGGCGTACCGCGGTTGGCTGCCGCGCCTGCCGCCAGACCGGTTATTCCGGGCAAATCGGGATATACGAGATCTTCCGCGTGGACGATACCGCGCGGGCAATGATCTCGACGGGAGAAAGCGCCGCCCAGATCCGCCAGTATTTGCGTAGTACCGGCTTTTCAGATATGAGCACCCAGGCGCGAAAACTGGTCTCGGCCGGCGCAACCACAGCCGAAGAAATCCTGCGCGTAATTCCGCGGCGTGAAGAGGCCTGGGAATCAATCGCATAGTGTCGCAGTCTTTACACGAACCGAATAGAGGATATATCACCAATGCCCGGCTTTAAATATATCGCGGCAGACCGGGAAGGCAAAACGGTACGAGGGCAGTTGACCGCCGAGTCGCCCGATGAAGCCGGGCGTGCCCTGGAAAACCGCGGGCTGGTTCCCCTCGAATTGAAAGGCGTTCATGCCTCCGGCAATAATTGGTCTTCGCGACAGAAGGGGGCGAAATGGCGCATCGAGGAAAAAATTATCTTTACGCGTAAAATAACCTCTTTAATTAAAGCCGGAATTCCTCTGTTGAGTGTGCTCCATCTGATCGCCCGCCAAACCAAGAACCCGCGAGTGGCCGGAGCGTTGCATCAGATTGGCGATGCCGTGGCAAACGGCAAATCGTTGTATGATGCGATGTCGGCTCACCCCACTCTTTTTGACCCGCTATATCTCGGGGCAATCAGCACCGGCGAGGCGACCGGTCGTTTGGACTCTGTTTTGGACCACACGGCGACCTTTCTCGAAAGAACAAATCTCACCCAACGGAGGGTAAAAGAGGCCCTGCGCTATCCAATTATGGTCGTAATTGCGATCTTCATCGCCGGTTTCGTCGTGATGAAATTCGTAGTGCCTCAGTTTCTCTCATTTTATGGAAATAACGGCGCCGAGCTGCCTTTACCCACCCAGGTTTTGATGATGGCGTCCGATTTGACCGGCCGTCTCTGGTGGTTGATTTTTCCATTGTTCGGCCTGTTATATCTTGGGTGGCAGTGGACCAGAACGGCGTCCGGCAGGAAGTGGCGCGACGACATGTTGCTGCGTATTCCTATCCTCGGCGAAATGTTACTGAAAGTCTCGGTCAGCCAATTTTCCCGGCTCTTTAGTGTTCTCTATTCGGCCGGCGTTCCCGCCACCAGCGCCCTCGATACCGTTGCCAACGGGGTCGGGAATGTGATTGTCGCCGGCGAAGTACGCGCAATGCGCGAACGTCTGACCGCCGGCGGCGCAGTGGCCGATCCGCCGGCCGACGCAGTAATGCCCGACCTGGTCTACCAAATGCTTGGCATCGGATTTGAATCGGGGGCGGTAGAGCGGATGTTACTGGAAGTTGCCCGCCACTACGAAGAAGAAATCGACTATGACGTTCGGCGGCTAACCGAAAGGTTACAGCCGATCTTGTTGGTATTCATCGCTGCAGGAGTCCTATTCCTTGCCTTGGCTGTCCTGTTGCCAATGTGGAACCTCATCTCGGTCTTTCAAGCTTGATTATCAAGAGGTTAGGTTCAGAAAAAGTCCCTGATTTAACGACCGGCAGGGACAAAAGTTTAGACAAGATCGGTCGATATACTAAATGGAACGATATGGAACGACAATACAGGTAATTCTGGATCTGAGAAAACCATAACTGCGGAACCCTAACGTTTGGGAGAGGTAGAATGAACGTTTTCCGTAACCTCCGGAGAAGCCAGGCGGGCTTCACGCTAATTGAACTGGTTATTATCATCGTCGTGCTCGGTATTTTGGCCGCCGTGGCGGTGCCCCGGTACGCCAACATGGTCGACGACGCCAAACGATCGTCCTGTAAGGGCGCACTGGGCGGTCTTCGTTCGGCGATATCGATCTATTACGCAAACGAAGCGTTGCGCAGCAACAACGCCGCCTGGCCGCCGATGGATTCAATTCGTACGGTTGGAGTGGTGTTGGAGCAGTCAATTCCGCCGAATCCGTATCAGGCCAGCACCAGCGCTCCGGATTCCATCGTCACTGGTGTAACCAAGGGCGTGAAGGTGGGTTCTCGCGGCGGCTGGGCGTATAAGCCGAGCACCGGCGAAATCTGGCCGAATACCGACAGCGACGGCGAAAACAACTTTTGATCCACCAGGATACTCCGACTGACGTTGGCAAAGTAAATCGGCGGGCGGAGAGTCATCTTTGGAACCCTATCGCCGCTTCCACGGCGATGGCGAAAGGCGACAGAATGGATTGGATCAGACAAAGCCCGGCAGAATCTAACTGCCGGGGCTTTACACTAATAGAACTGGTGATTGTCATTGTTGTCCTGGGGATTATGTCTGCCGTGGCGATTCCGGTCGTCGGCAACCTGATCGGTTCGTCAAAGGAAGCTGCCACCAAAGAAGAAATGCGGCGTCTCGTCGGGGCAATCGCTGGTACCGATCCGACCAATGATCCGGGATTTGCCGGGAATGTCGGGTTTACCCCGTCCCTGCTGACCGATCTGGCGACAAAGCCGGGATCGGTGGCCGTCTGGAATGCCTACCAGCAAGTGGGCTGGAACGGACCGTATATCGACACTACCGGCGGCGAATATTTGACCGATGCCTGGGGTCAGGCGTATGTCTACAACCCGACGGCAAAGACGATCACCAGTACCGGATCCGGATCGAATATCACCATCAGCTTTTGATGTTCGGCAGACAACCATGAACCGAAAATCCACCATGTTGGCCAACGCCCGGGGCTTCACCCTGATTGAAGTCCTGATGGCGGTGGTCATTGTCGGTATCCTGGCCTCGGTGGCTTTGCGTTCAATCCAGCAGGGCGTGGAAAACTCCCGAATCCGGGGAACGCAAACTGAAATGGAAGGACTGGTGCAGGCGATCGCCGGCAACCCCGGACTGTATGCCAATGGGTTTCGGTCTGATTTTGGGTATGTCGGCGATGTCGGCGCGTTACCCTCCAGTCTTGACAACCTGGTCACGAATCCCGGCAGCTATTCGACGTGGGATGGGCCTTATATCGGCGGACGGTTTAGTGAGGATACCGACGGGTACAAGAAGGACTCCTGGGGGAACACATATTCATTCACCGGCGGAATCACGATTGCCTCGACCGGCGGCGGGTCGACACCACTAACAACATCTGTCGCCGCCGCGGCCGGTGACCTGACCAGCACCCCGGTAGTCGGCACCATCACCGATGCCGGAGGGAATCCACCCGGCGATTCGTCGGTTGCGGTATCGGTAAAGATCACCTACCCCGACGGCACCGGGGGAACCACCAACACGACAGTAAACCCGTCTTCCGGCGGCGCGTTTTCCTTCACCGGCATCCCGGTTGGTATTCGTACAGTGGAAGCGGTGTATCGCGCGACCAACGATACCGTTCTCTCCTACGCGGCGGTATTACCCAAAACCGGGGCGACATTGACGATGAGACTGCCCGATGCCCCATTTGCTGCTTCAGGCGGCGGCGGCGGCGGTGGCGGATCTGCAAGTATCGAATACGTTACCGGCTCAGCCGCAACGTCGGGAGGGCAGAATAATAACGTCCAATTTTCAATCATCAACAATGGGACGGCCTCGGCGACAATTTCATCGCTAAAGGCGACCTATGCCGGCGGCGGCTATTTTCGGTACATCTTGTGGGCTTCAACGACAGTTTTTAATGAGAATTTCCCCCGTGCCGGCAGCGGTGACGTGTGCAGCTTTACATCCAGTCAAACAATCGCCGCCGGTGAGACCGTGCAGATCGACCTGCAATCGTTTAAGTGGACTCCGTGGGGCGGGCCGAGCCAAGACATGACCGGCGTAAGCTTCAGTATCCTTTTCTCAGATGGATCGTCGGTGAGTTTCAGCACGGGATGGCAGCAAATGAGGGATATTTTACTCATTTGGACATTAAATATCGGGCAAGGAAATGACCAACACGACCTCTGACATCGATGCCGCTTTGAAGACCCTGGGGATTGAGGAGACTGAAACTGCTCGATCACCAATCTCACTCGAAGCGGATGACCCGGCTGTCAGAGAAAGCGTCGACGGCATTTCCACCCTCCTCTGCTGGAAAGATAAAAACAACGCCCGGGCCAGGCATCAGACCGTCGGGCTTGAGTTTGACCGCCATCATCTCGCCCTGGCCGGTATCTGTGGCACCGGGAAAAACCGACTCATCAATCAACTCTGGGTCGCCGAATGGGACAAAATGCCCCCGGCGGAGATACTGGCCAAACACGTCCGTGAATTCGCCGGCGCGGGCGAGACATCGATTGACCTGGTCATTGGCTCGCCGCGCGGGATGGTCCGTAATTTCTCCATCCCCCGCGTAACGTCCCGCCGCCGTCTGGCCGCCGCCCTTTGGAAGGGGCGGCAATTGGTTCCCTTTCCCCTGACCGAGGGCAATGCCCTCTATGGCTTTGAATTCCGACCACAAGGTAAAGATGGCTGGAACGTCACATTGGTTGCCTTGCCCCGCGCCGATGCTGTCCCGATTCTCGATACTATTGAGCAGTTGGGCTGGAAACTGCGTAAGGTAATCATGACCGGGACACAATATTTCTCCTGTGAGAATGGAAGAAAATTCCCGGCCAAAAGTAATCATAACAAAGACAAAGAAGATACCGTCGATGCTGTAGTCATGTGTTCGCATCGACGGGCATCATTCGGCATTTTCCAGAATAATCGTCTTCATTTTCATTATGATCTTGGCCCCTTGCCCGGCCTGACTCCGGGAGGGAGCGAGGATGATTTACTGTTGGTGATGGGGGGGCAAGGTGACTGGACCGGCGTATTGCGTTCGGCGGTGGATGATGCGCTCAACTTCGCATCCAATGCCAATCGGGCCTTGCTGCCCGATCGACTCTGCCTGCTCGGGATTCCCGAATCGGCGGCCCCGCAGATCGCGGAGTGGGGAGAGAATTTTACCGCCGGCGTGGCCATTGTTAATCCGGTCCGGGAATACACCGGGACGGTTTCCCCGGAAATCGGCAACTGGCTGGAGACCAATCCCGGCTTGTTGACCGCGGCGGTCCTTGCCGCAACGGGCATTTCGGCGGTCGAGATCACGCCCGCGGCAATCGTCTTACAACACCGACAAAGCCGCCTGCTAAAATTGACCCGCTCTGTCTTCCTGCTCTCAGTGGCTATCGCCGTGGTCTGGACGGTCTTTTTATGGCGGCAGGTCGCCGGGGTTGAGCAGCAAACTGCACTGTTTCGGGATGAATGTGCGACGCTGCAATCGTCACAGCCATCGATTCAGGCCGCCAACACCAGAAATGCCCTGGTGCAACGCCGGAACTTATTGACCGGGTTGCAACAACCGGCCCGGAAATGGATGCCCTGGTTCAAAACCGCGCTCGCGACACTTCCCGAAAACGGATCATTGACCAGCGCTGTTTTGGGGCCGGATTCGTTCGGGAAATTCACCGCCCAATTCGAGGGGATTCTTTCGGCCGACGGTCCGCCACATCCGTTGACATATCGCCGGTGGCTCGAGGCATTGGCGCCGTTGACAACGGCCGGTGGAACGACCCTGACCAAAGAGCGGTCGGTCGAATGGAAAGGGCGGGTACGTTCAGTATTCACCCTCGAACTCCATCCGCGCAACGAATACCGGGAGGGACACTAATGCTGAAAAGTATCCCTCCCTGGGTGCGCTGGTTGGTCGTGGCGGGTATTTGGTGGGCCGCCTGGGGCTGGGGCGTTTACGGCACCTTCCAGTCAAAGGAAAACCGATTGGCGGCGGAACACGCCGAGTTGGCCAGCCAAAAAACAGCGGCAATACAACTGCTTTCGACGGTTCCGACATTGGTGCAACAGGTCGACTCGCTCGATTCGGCGCTGGCCCACGCAACATCGATGTTTATTACCTCCGATGACCTTGAGCCACTGCTCACCGAACTGGAAAAACAAGGTCGTCGGCAGGGGATCTCCGAAGTAACGATACGCCCGGACCTGGCCAATACGCTTACAATCCCGATTGATGGTTCAGTTGGACCGGGCGGCTTGCCCCAACCGGATACCTTACTGATCGACATCTCGGCATCTGGAAGATTTCGTCCGATTGGATACTGGCTCGATGAGATCGAAAATCGCGCCGATTTTCAGCAGTGGAATTTATGCCGTTGGTCGGACGTCGATCGCGACGGGACTATCGACTTTGCAGGACAAGCGGCATTCTGGGTCTCTTCGGCCGGGACCAATTCCTCATCTGCCGAGGGGAAAAACAGATGACCCAACAGAAGCGACAAAAGGTCTTCTACGTCATTCTTGCCGGGGCGATAGTGTTCGGTCTGCTGATGAAACCCTGGGAATCCTCGCGACGGCATGATGCGGACGAGATTCAACAACAAACACAACCGGTTTCGGCCACTCCACCGGCAGTGACGGCGAAGACGGCGGCAACCTCGGGCGCGTTGTCCGCAAGCGGTGCATATGTCGATGAGTGGCCGCGAAATCCTTTTGCCGAAGATAAAATTATTTCCCCGGTAAACGCACCGGCGGCGATTGCGCAGGATGACGGCGACGACAATCTACTTTTTCAGGGAGTTATTACGGTCGGCGATGAACAGGCCTGTGTCGTCAATAACCAGACCTATCGTCAAGGGTGGATCGTCAACGGGTGGTCGATCATCCATATCCAACCGGAGGAAATATTGCTGGTCAGGGACTCCGATTCACTGGTGTTGACATTGGCCGCTCAGGATTGGGAGTGATTTTATGTCTAGTCAAGGACGACATTTTCAGACTTCTCTGCTGGTGACAATGATTTGCAGTTACTTCTTTGTCGGGCCGCTCGCGGCCCAGCCGGGGCCAAAAAACATCGGCCTGCGATTTCAGCAGACTGAGATTGCCACCGTATTGACCGCACTGGCCGACCAGATGGAAATCGACGTGCTGATCGGTCCGGGAGTTGAAGGTAAGATCGACCTCAACCTCACCGACGTCGATTGGAAAACTGCCCTGGAGTCGATCATTACCAGCAGGGGGCTGACTTACGGCTGGCAGGATAATGTGTTGGTCGTCCTGCTTCCCGGCGAACATAGCAAGGCATTGTTGTCCCACCGGATAGTTCATCTGAATTATGCCGATCCGGCCGCGATCAAGGCGTCATTGGTCAACGCCCTCTCCGCCCAGGGGAAAATTGAGATCCTTACGGCGCCCCAGCAGGGCAACGGTGAGATAAAAGATTTCGGGGCACCCATCCTCGTGGTCAGTGAGCTTCCCCACCGCATGGCGGGCATCCTGGAATTGATCGATTCGCTGGATACCCCTCGTCGACAGATCGAGATTGCCGTTAAATTTATTGAGCACGATATCGATGATGAATCTAATGTCGGTTTGAGTTGGCCGACCAAAATTGGCGCGACGGTGGCTTCAATACCCGCCAGCGGCAGTGAGACTTCGAATAGTACGGAACAAATCTCATCGGCGTCTTATAATCTGCCCGACGGGAATACCTGGAAACTGGGAACCCTTTCGATCGACGAACTTTCCGGTTTTCTGGAGATGCTCGAACGCAATGGCCGGTCGAAATTGCTCCAGGATCCCCGGGTAACGGTGTTGGAAAACCAACAGGCGCAAATGAAAGTGACCACGACATTCCCGGTACAAACGATCAATCGGTTCTCCGAGGGCAGCACCGTGCAGGATATCGTCGATTTCGAAGACCTTGAGGTTGGGCTTACGTTGACGGTGACCCCACGGGTGAATGCAAACGGACAGATCTCGCTCGAGGTCGAACCGGTCATCGAGGAAATTACCGGCTTCACCGGTCCGGCCGACAACCAACGGCCGATTACCGCACGACGAACCGTCAAGACCCATGTACGGGTTCAGGACAACGAAACAATTGTCATCGGCGGTTTGGTTCGCGAAACCAATATCACAACGGTCTCCAAGGTTTGGTTGCTGGGTGACATCCCGGTACTCGGCAGGCTGTTTCGACATCAAGCCAATAAAAAGAAAAAATCCGACCTGCTTATTTTTATCACGCCGCGTTTGCTGGACGATACACCAGTCCCGTAAAATTCCCGACCGAGGGAGACAGGCAAAACAAGGGAAATTATTGACAAGTCTGCCGGGCGATTTTCACAAACTGGTTGCCGCACGGGCCGTACAAGAACAAGTTGGGATGAAATAAGCGGAGGCATCATGCTCAATATCACCAAAAAGGCCGGGGAAGAAATCAAACGTGTCCTCAGCCAGGATGAATTTAAAGGTAAACATCTTGTCCTCTACTTTCAGGGTGCTGGCTGAAGCGGCCCCTCTTTGGGGATGACTCTATATGAGTCAACGGAGAATTTACAGTTATTTGAATCAGCCGGGGTTAACGCCTACATGGATCCCGAGTTGTATCAGCAACTCGAACAGGTTGGCGATATTAATGTCGACCTGGTGACCAACCAAATGGGCGACTCCGGCTTTCAAATTGTTGTCGGGAAACCCGAAGATTGTTCATCCGGCGGCTGCAACGGCTGTGGTTGACCGATCGAAAACAAGTGGAATGATAATAAGGCCCCCATTCTGAGGGCCTTTATTATTGGGGGGATTCAGCGGATGCTCCCTGCTTCATTCCCTGACGGGAATTACGTATACTCACCGGGTATTTGGTCACGCCGAATAAGAGGAGAAAACTGATGTTGACACGTGATACGGCGGCGTTGGTCGTGGTCGATGTGCAGGGCAAACTGGCCGCTTTAATGTATAACAAGGAAAATTTCTTCGCTGCGGTGGTCAAAACAATCCAGTGTGCCAGGGTCCTCGAGATTCCGATCCTCTGGAACGAACAGTTACCCGATAAACTCGGCGAGTCGATTCCCGAGGTGCGTGAGGCAATGGGGCATGCGCGGCCGCTGGTCAAAAAAACATTCAGTTGCTGCGGCAACCCGGATTTTGTCTCTGCGTTGCGCGAGACAAAACGTTCCCAGATTCTGTTAATCGGGATGGAAACCCATGTCTGTGTCTATCAGACAGCAATCGACTTGTTACAAATGGGCTTTGTCGTGCATCTGGTTGTTGATGCAGTCTCATCGCGCACGGCCGAAAACCGCAGGATCGGCAGCGAGAAAATCAGAGACGCCGGTGGACAGATAACCAGTCTGGAGACGGCGTTGTTTGAAATGCTGCGGGTCGCGGAGGGGGACGTTTTTCGACAGGCGATTAAGATTATCAAGTAGCAATTGGAACAGCCGTCCGGGCCAAACGCCGTGACCGCGTTACTTGGCGGTCACGTCGGGCTGGAAAATCCCAAAAACCACATCTTCGGTATCTTTGACATATGCCAGGTAGCCAAACCCGGGAATTGTTTCTTTGGCGGAGACAATTGATCCACCATGGGCAACGACTTTGTCGACATATTCGTCGACCGAGGCGACATTGATACTGAAGGTGGCCCGCGCCGCCGCGTCGGTGCGCCGCATCAGCCCGCCGTCGATACCCTTGACGTTACCGTTACCGGTAGTGACCAGCCAGTACTCCTCGGGACTGCTCGATTGCTCAATTTCCCAGCCAAAAACATCCCGGTAAAACTTAATCGCCCGCTCCGGGTCATCGGCATGAAGTTCGAAATGTGCGACTCTCGGCATTGTGCATCCTTCCCTTTGTCATTCGCTCATCCGCGAGAGACGGATTCTCCCGTTGTTATCACCTGCGTCGTATACGACAATCACCTTCAGAATGCTACGTATATTTATCCGGCCCCCTGCAAGTTTTGTCGACCGGCATCCCCTTTCCCCTTACCCGGCTTATTGATCGAAAACGAACGTCGGCTCGGCATAAAAACGGATCGACTTATCTTTCACTTTTTCCATAATCATTTTTGCCAACCGTCGGTTTTTCTCCTCGACAGTGGAAACCGACCGCAGAAAATCCAGCGCAATGTTCAAGCCAAGCGCGCGTTTCGGCAGAAAAATCCGCACGATTCCCCCCGGCAGTCGAATCTCATGCTCGATCAAACTGAGGACGTTGTCGGGCGAAAAAGGCATGAAACTGACCAGGGCGCTGAAATCCGGGTAGTGATTTTTCAGATAGTCGAGGTTCGTATAGCTGACCCGGTCATATTTGCCGCCGGCAAGATAAACATCGGTGATTGTCCGGTAAAAACCGGCGCGGTCGACCAGCGATAATGCGCCGCGAATCTCCAGCATTCCGCCGTCACGAAAAGTCAGAAAACACAGGGTGTTGGCGTCTTTGGGAAACTCGACATGGTCCTGAATTGCGGCCGGATCAACCCGTACCGTCTCGATCTCGATGCCGGTGATCGATTCAATTTGTTCAATAAATGTTTCCCGTTTTACGCCTTCGACGGCATGATGCCAGGTTTGCAATGAGAGAAGCGGATCGGCAAAAGCCACAACCTGGACCACAATATGCTCGAAGCCCCACTTCTGCAGAGCCGAAACGCGGTTGGTGCCGTCCAGCAGGACGAACTTATCGTGGCCGTCGGCCCGGGCGACAATCGGCGGGTTTTTCAGCTGACCTTCGACCCGGAGACGTTCCAGAAGCGTCGCAAAGCGATTTGGCTCGGGCTCTTCGTGGAGCACCAGATCGGACAATGAGATAATACGAAGGTCGGGGAGCGCCCCAATCTTCAAAATATTGTTCAAATCATGTTGCATTCCTGCTTCTCCATTAAAAAAAAGTGGGGCGCTGCCCCTATATTATTGTCGGCAGATCGGGGCAATTAAAAAGAGCATGAGCATGGAAGTATCCAGGTCTCTTCGGCAAATTTCTCAACCCATGTAGATGGACCAGGATCGTGGGTCTGGTTCCACCTCAACTACGATTAGCCCCGGGAGCGGCGACGGCGGTTTTTGAGGAAATCCCAGAAGATATACCCGCCAAGTTGGTCGGATGAGGTGAAATATGCACGGCCGTGATTGAGTTCGGTCAACCGGCGGACAAACTGCTGCAAATAGGGATCGGAAGTGACCATAAATGTGGTGATCGTAATTTTTTTCTTGCGGCAGATTACCGCCTCGTCGAGTGTCCGGTTGACAATCATCGGATCAAGACCGATCGGATTTTTATAGATCTGTCCGTTCGGCCGACGGATCACCGAGGGTTTTCCGTCGGTGATCATAAAAATCTGTTTGTTATGCTGATGGCGGCGAGTGAGAATATCTCGCGCCATCCGCAACCCGGCCTGGGTGTTGGTGTGGTATGGACCGACGCCGGCATAGGCCAAATCTGCGACTTTAATCTCCTGCGCGTCATCGCCGAATACCACGACATTAAGCGCGTCGCGACGAAAACGCGTGAGGATCATCTCGGCAAAGGCCATTGCCACCTGTTTGGCCGGGGTGATCCGGTCTTCACCGTAAAGCACCATCGAATGCGAAATATCCAAAAGCAGGACAGTGGCCGTCGATACGGTCGACTCGGTTTGTTTGACCGAGAGATCCGGCTCGGTCAAAGTCCAGTCGTTCAAGCCGTCGCGGCGGAGCGCATTGGCGATCGAATCGTTAAAATCGATGTCGGCGGCGGTATCACCAAACGAGAATGGCCGCCGGTCCGGGAGGTATTCGTTGGCCCCGGCCCCTTCCCGACCGGTCGGGTGTTCGCCGCGCGAATCCTGTTTAAGTGAAGAGAAGACAATATCGAGCATATCCTGGCGGATTTGTTTCTCGCCTTTCGGCGTCAGCGAAAGTCTGCCGTCTTTTTTCTGAACGAGTCGGTCTTTTTCAAGTTGTTTCGCAAACGCGCCCAAATCAATATCGGCCGGGAGATAACCCTGCTCCTGCATATATCTCATCCAGTCGAGCGCCTCGTCGACGTTGCCGTTGGTCTGCAGCAATAAACGGTTAAACATCCGGATCAAGTCATGGTTGCCCAACAATCGCCTGATTTTTACCTCATCCCATTCGGAATACCGAAAACGCATGATGCCCGGCCTCCTCCGGCTCCTCAGCGCCGATCAATCCTCACCACGTACGTTATGCAGGATCGTCGCCAACATATCGGTATAGCGATAGATCGAATTGACCGCCGACTTGGCGATCAGGTTTTCCTGATGCATCCCCTCGAGAATGAACTCCATCCCGAGGGCGGTCTCTTCAGGAGTTTCCGTATCGAGAAACTGTTGCGCGACCTTTTTGAGCGTCGGCACCGAGTTGAGGGCCGCTTCATATTCGTCGAACGAGACATCATCGGAAACTTCGACGCCGATCTCACCGGTGAAATGTGCAAGGATTTTCCCATAGATCGGGTCGGCCTTGGCGGGAAGGTCGTCGTCCTTTTCGATCGGGGGCATGCGACGCGAAAACACCCGGTCGACGGCCCGGCCGATCACATTCACCGAGATCATCCGCGCGCCT